>RZZF01000162.1 GCA_009929975.1 Clostridia bacterium | reverse complement strand
GCATTATATCGCAGTCGCTGTGCGCTGTCACTTTATGCGAACCGCACGAACACAGTTCACATTATTAGCAAATATATAGATTTAGGTTTGCATGGCGAAAACGTGTCATAATGCCTTCAATTTATCTTATGATATAAATATGGTGATGCATTCACCACTGGTTTCGCTTGCTTTTGCGGCGGTTCCATCCTTATTTTCTGGTCATACCAACCGATGACAAACCGTCGTTGACGTATGACAATCACTCAGACTAAGGAGGTCTTCATGAAATTCGGTTATTTCGATGATCAGAACAAAGAGTATGTCATTACCACACCGGAAACGCCGTATCCGTGGATCAATTATCTTGGTTCACAGGATTTTTTCGGCCTGTTCTCCAATACAGCCGGGGGCTACGCGTTTTACAAAGATGCCCGCCTGCGGCGATTGACCCGCTATCGCTACAACAACGTTCCTGTTGACAATGAAGGCCGTTATTTCTATCTCCGGGACGGCGACACCCTCTGGTCTCCGGCCTGGAAACCGACCTGCACCCCGCTTGACCATTATGAATGCCGCCACGGGATGGGCTATTCCATCATCGAATCGGTTAAAAACAACCTCAAAGCCCGTCATACGGCGTTTGTCCCGCTCGAAACCAATGCTGAAGTTCATCAGCTGGTTCTGACCAACCAGAGTGAAGAAACAAAGAAAATCGATTTGTTCTCCTATCTTGAGTTCTGTCTCTGGGATGCCTACGATGACATGACCAATTTCCAGCGCAACTTCAATATCGGCGAAGTTGAGGTGGAAGGATCAACCATTTACCACAAGACAGAATATCGTGAACGGCGTGATCATTACGCGTTCTATACCGTCAATCATCCGCTGGCGGGTTATGACACAAACCGGGAAGATTTTATCGGCCTGTATCATGGCGTCAACCTCCCGGACGCGGTCCGCGACGGCCAGTCCCGCAACAGTCAGATCATTGGCTGGTCACCCATCGCGTCTCATCATCTCGAGATCGAGCTGGCGGCCGGCGAATCACGTTCACTCATTTTCCTGCTCGGCTACATTGAGAATGCCCGGGATGACAAATGGTCCGGCAAATTGGTGATCAATAAGAAGAAAGCGCATGAACTGCAGGCCCGCTTCGAGACGGACGCCCAGGTTGAGAGCGCGCTGGCCGATCTGAAGACTTACTGGGATCAGCTTCTGTCCTGCTACAACGTAGAAACTGAAGAGGCTGAAGTCAACCGCATGGTCAATATCTGGAATGCCTATCAGTGCATGGTCACGTTCAACATGTCCCGTTCGGCTTCCTATTTCGAATCCGGTGTCGGCCGCGGCATGGGATTCCGCGATTCCAATCAGGATATTCTCGGCTTTGTCCATCAGGTTCCTGAACGGGCCCGCGAGCGTCTGCTCGACCTGGCGGCCACGCAGATGGAGGACGGCGGCGCTTATCATCAATATCAGCCATTGACCAAAAAGGGAAATCTTGATGTCGGCGGCGGATTCTATGATGACCCGCTCTGGCTGATTCTGGCCACTGCGGATTATATCAAGGAAACCGGCGATCTCAGTATTCTCGAGGAGATGGTTCCGTTTGACAACCGCGACGATCTGGCCCAGCCGATGCTCGAACACCTGAAACGTTCGTTTGATCATGTGATCAACCACCTGGGACCGCACGGACTGCCGCTGATCGGCCGCGCTGACTGGAATGACTGCCTCAATCTCAACTGCTGGTCGGAGAATCCGGGGGAATCATTCCAGGCAGGCCCGCTGCGACAGGACATGAAGACCGCTGAATCTGTCCTGATCGCTGGAATGTTCGCCTATATCGGGCCGGATTATGCCGGGATCTGCCGTCTGCTCGGCCAGGAAGAAGAAGCCCGCCGGGCGGAGGATGAAATCGCCAGAATGAGGCAGACCGTGCTGAGCCAGGGCTATGACGGCGACTGGTTCCTGCGGGCCTACGATGCCATGGGCGAGAAAATCGGATCATCCGAATGTGATGAAGGCAAGATCTTCATTGAACCTCAGGGCATGTGCGTCATGGGCCGCATCGGTGTTGAAACCGGAGAAGCGGAAAAAGCCCTTGATTCAGCACAAAATTATCTTGATACGCCCTATGGCATGGTGCTGAATAATCCCTGCTACACCGGCTATCGGATCAATCTCGGTGAGATTTCCACTTATCCGGGCGGCTACAAGGAAAACGCCAGCGTCTTCTGCCACAACAACCCCTGGGTTGCCTGTGCGGAGACCGTACTGGGCCGTGGCGACCGCGCGTTTGAGATCTACCGCAAAATCTGCCCGGCCTATCTTGAGGATATCAGCGACCTGCATCGGACGGAACCTTATGTGTACGCCCAGACGATCGCCGGTAAAGATGCGTTAAAACCCGGTGAAGCGAAAAATTCCTGGTTGACCGGTACGGCATCCTATAACTTCGTCGCGATCACCCAGTGGATTCTTGGTGTCAAGCCTCAGTTTGACGGCCTGCAGGTCAATCCCTGTATTCCTTCCCGATGGAACGGGTTCAAGGTCAAGCGGATCTGCCGTGGTGTGACCTATCACATCAACGTAAAGAATCCGGATCATGTCTGCAAAGGCGTCGCCGCCATGACGGTTGACGGACAGCCGGTTGACGGCTTCCTTGTGCCGTATGCCACAGATAAAAAAGACGTTCAGGTTGATGTCGTGCTCGGCTGATGAATAAAGGTTCAACTCGACATATCTGACCCATGATGGATGAGCTCTCCTGAAAACAGACAGTGGAAACACGGTGTGCGGACAGGAGGGCTCATTTTTATTACATGCGGAGCAAGATCGGAAAAGCGGCCTGCCTTTCACCATGCCAAACTGAAATCATCAAGCTGATCGTCATTAAAATCAAAGATCCTGATCCAGAACAGCCTCCGGCGGACAGGCCACCCAGACGGAAATGGACCCGGCCGGGCAGGCAAATGTCGCGGTTCCCTGTGCGTCCGTCCGCACGGGATCTGCGATGTGTTCGGTCAAATCATAATAGGTCATATCCGGATTCCCAGTCGACAGTTCCCGGCTGAACGCCTCCGCGTTGCCCAGCAGGACAATCAGTCCGCCGGGATGATCCGAATCGCCATGCCGCCGCCAGACCAGCTGATTCGGAGAATCAAAAAAATCCTCCTGCCTGCCATAGGCAAAGCGGCGTCGGGCGGCGAGAAAGCGGTCAATCAGCCAGCGGTGGCTCGGCAGCTCAATGCGCTGCTCCTCGCCATCGCGATTGATCCCGGTATAGGACGCACCGTCATAATCTGCCGCGAAAACACAAGGATAGCCGTCGCGCCGCAATAAAATCAGTGCATAGGCCAGAGGGACAAACCAGGCATCAACCGGCGATTCAAGCGACTGCAGCGGCTGTGAATCGTGATTGCTGACCAGCGTGACCGCCAGATGGGGCTTTTCCCGGACGAGCGTCCCATCGAAAATCCGGCGCAGATCGTAATCTTTTCCGCCGAAGCTGGCTCTGGAAAAATTGTAGTGCAGGTTGACATCAAAAAGCATCAGGTTTTCCTGCGTCTCTTCAATAAAACGGCTCAATTCGCTCTGTACGCCCGACCAGTATTCACCGACCGCGAACAGATCCTGTTGCCGATAGCGGCGCATCGCGTCCAGCCAGTGGAGAAAAAAGTCAGACTGCACATGTTTGACCGCGTCAAAACGGAAGCCATCCACTCCGGTGGTGTCCAGATACCAGCGGCCCCACTCATCCAGAGCGGTGCGGACTTCCTGACTGCTCATATCAAGATCACAGCCCATCAGATAATCAAAATTTCCTTTTTCCGGATCAACATTCTCATCAAACTGTTTGCCCTCAAACAGATAGACGGCCTGCGTCTGCTCATCAAGAGCATTATAGTCAACCGCGTTAAAATGCCACCAGTGCCATTCCATTTCTGAATAACGCTTCTGCCGTCCGGGAAAAGTAAAGTGGGTCCAGGCTTTTATTTCTCTCGGTTCACCGATCGGCTGGTTCCGGTTATTGGGATCATACGGTGTCGCTTGAACGCGTTCAGCGTGATCCGCTCCCATGCGATGATTGAGGACGATATCGGCATAGACCTGCAGACCAGCACTCTGTGCGGCACGGATGGCAGCAAGGTATTGATCACGGCTGCCATAGCGTGTCCGGATGGATCCTTTCTGGTCAAACTCACCGAGATCGTAGAGGTCATAGACGCCATAGCCGACATCATGCGCGCCGCTGATTCCCTTATAGGCCGGCGGCAGCCAGAGTGCGGTAAAGCCGGCATCAGCCAGTTGGCAGGCCTGTCCGGCTAATTGCTGCCAGAAGGTTCCGTCTTCCGTTGAATACCAGTGGAATGCCTGATACATGACACCATTGATTGAAGCCATCGCGCGAACCTCCTTTGTGTGCTGCCCTCAGTATAACCGATTCAGCGATCAACCGGCTGCACAAAGGGAAGTTTGTTCATGCTGTCGCAGCTCAGCCGAAATCAAACCCGTATGTCCAACGGTGGATTCCACCAAGATCAAACACATTGGTATACCCCATATTGATCAGTTGGCGTGCTGCCTGATGGCTGCGGGCTCCGCTCAGGCAATAGACGGCGATCGGTGTCCCGTTATCGGCCGGTAGTTCATGCTGTCGCGCGTTGAGCGTATAGAGCGGCATCAACCGACTGCCCGGAATATGCCGTTCACGGAACTCTTCCGGCGTACGGACATCCAGTAGCAGCAGCTGTGGATTTTCCTGCCGCATGGCCTGCAGTGAGGGTCCGTCAATCTTCTGTACGCGCGGCCGGCTGCCGTCGCCGCCATGGGTCCGGTTCATCAGTCG
>RZZF01000161.1 GCA_009929975.1 Clostridia bacterium | reverse complement strand
ACTTCCTTCGGCGTGCCCTTGGGGGCGAGAATCTGCCGGGCGTTGTGCATAACGACATCGTAGCCCTGTTCCATACAGGTAGGAGCGTCGGGGAATGCCTCCACACGGGTTTCGCTCATGATGCCGAGGGGTCGTATTTCGCCGGCATCGTACAGGGATTTCGCCGTGACGGGAGCCGCCTGGCAGGCATCAACGTGACCGCCGGCCACGAGGGACGGTCCTGCGGATTCGCCGCCGGACTGGCTGGCGATCTGATCGATCGCATAGGTCTGGTTGACCGCTTCGCGAAAAGCGCTGGTCGCCAGCACACTGACCTCGCCGATCCGGTATTCCTTCAGCTTCAGCGCCAGGCCGCGCAGGACATCCGTACAGGTCTGCAGCAGCGACGGAGTCAATTCACCTTTCTGATAGGTCGCGGTCCCCAAAGGCAGGGTCCGCCGGACATGCTCGATGACGCGGGGTGATTCTTCCCGGCTCAGCTCAGCGATTTTCATCTGGATTTCATGCGATCCGACATCAATTGCCGCATACAGTTTTTTTCTGGCCATCGAGTTCCTCCCTATTGCCCAAACGAGATACCCAGTGACAGAGCCGTCTGGACGAGAAGGTCGTCCGGCGGGACATCGCGGCGATGGGTGGCGACTTCAGCCAGCGGAACCGTCTTGATTTTCTGCTGCTGCATCCCCACCATCACACCGAAACGGCCTTTCATGATCAGTTTGGCCGCGGCACTGCCGAGAATTGTCGCCAAAACCCGGTCATAGGGGCAAGGCTGGCCGCCACGCTGGTAATGGCCTGGAATCGTGACCCTGATCTCCTGCCCCATGCTGGCTTCCAGATCACGGGCCAGCTGGAAAGAGATCGACGGATAGATCCAGGACGCGCGATGGACTTTCCGGTCTTTTTTGCTGAGCGCGGCTTCCTGGTCTGACAGCGAGCCCTCCGCGATCGCGATGATCGAGAAGCGCTTCTTCTGCTTCTGCCGGCGCTCCAACGCTTCGATCACGCCTTTGAGTCGATAAGGCTGCTCAGGGATCAGGATGATGTCAGCGCCGCCGGCGACACCGGCATGCAATGTCAGCCAGCCGGCTTTGTTGCCCATCAGCTCGATCAGAAAGACCCGTCCATGTGATGTCGCGGTTGTGTGAATGCTGTCAATCACATCCGTTGCGATATTGACGGCACTCTGAAAACCGAAGGTGACATCGGTTCCATACAGATCATTGTCGATGGTCTTCGGCAGCGTGATCACCGGCAGACCCTTCTCCGACAAAAGATGCGCCGTCTTATGGGTTCCGTTGCCGCCCAGAATGACCAGGGCATCGAGTTGTTGTGCTTCAACGGTTTTCACCATGGCGGTCAGCCGGTCCGGGCTATCCGGGTTTTTCGGATCAAGCGGATCATGAATCTGCTTGAATGGCTGGCGCGAAGTTCCGAGAATGGTTCCTCCGATCGTCAGAATTCCGGAAAAATCGCCCGGCTTCATGACCCGGTAGTCGTTTTCCATCAAGCCGCGATAGCCTTCCTGAAAGCCGATTAATGTCACATCTTCTTTCCAGGCTTCATACAAAGCCTTGGCAACACTGCGCAGCGCGGTGTTCAGGCCCTGGCAGTCGCCCCCGCTGGTCAATAAACCGATTCTCTTCATAGGCCGCCTCCATTGATCCGGAAAACCATCCGGTTTCTCTGTCCATAGCTGATTGATTGTCTCCATTATAACCGATACGGCCGGCACCGTGTACAGCCGGCCCCAGATCAGGTATATTAGTATATAGAAATAAATATCAATAAATGGGGTATCTCAATGGAAAAAAATCCGGAAAAACCAAGCGAAATCCGTATGGCCGTGCTGATTGACGCAGATAATGTGTCCGCCCAGAATATCAAGGGAATGATGGAGGAAATCGCCCGCTACGGCAATCCGACCATCAAACGAATCTATGGCGACTGGACACGTCCGAATCTCGGCGGTTGGAAAAACCTGCTGCTCGACTATGCCATCACACCAATCCAGCAGTTCGGATATACAACGGGGAAAAACGCAACGGACTCCGCGATGATCATCGACGCGATGGATATTCTCTATTCAGATCGGGCGGACAGTTTCTGTCTTGTTTCCAGCGACAGTGACTTCACCCGGCTGGCGATGCGTCTGCGCGAGGCCGGCAAGACCGTTTACGGCATCGGCGAGCAGAAAACACCCAATGCCTTCATCGCGGCCTGTGATCGCTTTATTTATCTGGAAATTCTCGAAGAGAGCAGTCGTGATGATCACGAAACCGTCGCGGAAGTCCCTGAGCATAAGCCACAGCGCCAGCAGCAGCCGCGCAAGAAAACGCTTGGCAAAATCGGTCCCGATGTGATCAAGCTGATCTCCTCCACCATTCGTGATGTCGAAGATGAAAACGGCTGGGCCTACCTGGGTGAAGTCGGCAGCCTGATCCAGAAGAAGCAGCCGTCCTTTGACTCGCGTAATTACGGCTTTGAAAAGCTGACGCCGATGATCAAGGCGATCGGACGCTATGAAATCGATGTGCGTGATACCGGCCATTCCTCTTCCAAGCATATTTTTATCCGGATCAAAGCCAAATACAGCAATCAGGACAAAAATAACGGCACCGGCAATGGCAGCGGCACACACACCGGCTGACACGCTCCATCTGAACCTTTCTCCTACAGCCTGAGTGACAGCGATCCATGGCGCAGCCGTGTCATCGCTGTTTCTATCTGTGATCGCTCACCGAACGCGGTCAAGCGAAAATAGCCTTCCCCGTTTGTGCCGAATCCGCTCCCGGGCGTGCCGACGAGACCACAGCGGGTCAGCAGATCATCAAAGTAAGCCCAGGATGACAAGCCCTCCGGACACTTCAGCCAGATATACGGCGCGTGCTCACCGCCGACAAACCAGAAATCCAGTTCGGTCAGTGTCTCAGCGATTACCCGGGCATTATGCTGGTAATACGCGATATCCGCTTTAATCTGACGCAGCCCTTCCTCTGAGAAGGCGGCCTGCGCGCCACGCTGGACGATATAGGACACGCCATTGAACTTCGTCGACTGCCGCCGCAGCCACAGCTGGTTCAGAGACGCGCCGTCCAATGACAGCGCCCGTGGAACAACGGTATATCCGCAGCGGGTTCCCGTGAATCCTGCGGTCTTGGAAAATGACCCGAACTCAATCGCGCATCGTGCCGCGCCCTCGATCTGATAAATACTGGTCGGCAGCTGATCATCACAGACAAAACTTTCATAAGCGCTGTCAAATAAAATGACAGCCTCCTGTTCCAGTGCGTAATCCACCCATTGGCGCAGCTGTTCGGCTGTATAGACTGCACCGGTCGGATTATTCGGCGAGCAAAGATAAATCAGATCAGCCCGTACTTGCAGATCCGGCAGCGGCAGAAACCGGTTATCCTCTGATCCGCGGGCAAAAGCCATGCGTCGTCCATCCATCCGGTTGGTATCGACATAGACCGGGTAGACCGGATCGGGAATCAGTACCGTATTATCCGCACTGAACAGGTCCAGGATATTACCGAGGTCACTTTTCGCGCCATCTCCGATGAAGACTTCATCGTCTGACAGATTCACGCCCTTGCGGCTATAATATGAGCAGACCGCCTCCCTGAGAAAACCATAGCCCTGTTCCTCGCCATAGCCGCGGAAAGTGGCCGGTTCGCCCATCTCAGCGACCGCGCGCCGCATGGCCTCGATCACAGCCGGAACCAGCGGCCGTGTCACATCACCGATGCCGAGGCGGATGATGGTCTGATCGGGGTGGCGCGCCTGGTGATCACTGACCTTGCGGCTGATCTGAGAAAAAAGATAGCGTTCATTCAGCTTGAGGTAATTCGGATTTATTTTCATTGCTTATCCCCCATAGACACGAGGTGCCTGGCGTTTATGACAGCTGCGGCGATGCGCCGGCTCGATCACTTCCTGCGCGGCCGGATCGGCGACACCCTGCAGCAGATAGGCATCAAGACGCTGATAAGTAATCCCCATTTCATCTTCATCGGTCTGGCCATCAAAGAGACCCGCCGAAGGGGCTTTGCTGATCAGTCCGGGCGGTGCCTGCAGATAGCGCAGGAACGCGTAAATCTCAGTGACTGTCAGATCGCCGATCGGATTAAAATCGCAGGCGCCATCACCCCATTTGGTGAAATAACCCATATACGCTTCACTGCGGTTGCCGGTTCCGGCGACCAGCCGGTTTTCCCTGGCCGCAACAGCATACAGCGTCGTCATGCGCAGCCGGGGGGCGATATTGCTGAGCGCGGATCGGCTGAGACCGTCGAATCCGCCCATCTGGGCGACCAGCGCGTCTCTGGCCGGCGTCAGATCAATGACCCGGCTGGCAATGCCAAACTGGCGGGCAACGGTTTCAGCATCGTCTCGATCTTCCCGGAAATTACGCTTCGATCCGCAAGGCATGATCAGGCCGACGGTATCCGGACAGGCCATTTTGCAGAGAATTCCGACCAGCGCGCTATCCTTGCCGCCGCTGTTGCCGAAAACAAGGCCACCGGCACCGGCCGAGTCCAGCGTCTTCCGGATGAAGTCGACGCGCTGCTGTGTTTCCATTGCGTAATCTCTCATATCATACCTCCTGTGAGTGCCGCGCCAACCAGCCCGTTGAATAGGGGATGTGGCCGGTCCGGCCGGCTTTTGAATTCCGGATGAAATTGTACCCCGACATAGAACGGATGGCGGCTGCGCGGCAGTTCGATGGCTTCCACCAGCGACCCATCGGGCGACGTTCCGCACAAGACGAGTCCATGAGCCATCAGCCGTTCCCGATAGTCGTTGTTCACTTCATAGCGATGGCGATGCCGTTCACTGATCGTCGCCGTCTGATACAGTTCATGTA
>RZZF01000160.1 GCA_009929975.1 Clostridia bacterium | reverse complement strand
CCTCGATCATCAACAGAGAGAAAGACGTCCCCAGCGGCATGCCGCCGTAATCACGAAAGGCACCGGCGATCGAGCGGCTGGCCAGGTCCATCAGGTCACGGGCAAAGCTGACAAAATCAAACCGGCCGCTGCGCGACTGGGCCAGATGCTGGTCAAGGACCTGCATCGCCAGATATGACACCTGTGCCCCGACACCGTCATGGCCGAAGCCATCGGCGACGGCATAGCACTGGCAGGCTGCCTGGCTGGCAGCTGTCTCTTCCTGCTCCGGCTTGGCGTCCGCGTAGAAAAAGCGGTCGAGCAGATAGAGATTATCTTCATTGATGTTGCGGCCACGGCCCTTCTGCAGGCCGGCCCAGCTGATGGTCCTTGCCATGCTCAGTCCTCCCCGTCCGCTTCACCATAGATGAACGCATGCAGCAGCGGCCGCTGCTGATCCCAGTCAACCTGCATCATCCAGGGGTCAGGCTGTACCGTGTAAAGTCCCTCCTGCGGGATCCGGTAATCGCTGATCTGATCAGCCAGCGGCAGCGTGGCCAGTCCGGTCCGGGCCATGTCATAACGGCTCAGATTGGTTTCAAATGAAGACATCCCGTTATTGAGCAGTGAAAGCAGGCCGGATGAATTGCGGTCGGACAGTTCGCGGATCATCGACATCATCACCTGGCGCTGGCGGCTGGTCCGCACGGCATCCGAATCCAGCTTGCGGATGCGTGCCCAGGCAATCGCCTGGTGTCCGTTGAGGCGCTGTTCGCCGGCATCACTGACCTCAGGCGAACGGCTGATCGGTGACAACAGCCGGTTCATCTCAGACAGATTACGGTTGAGAAAAGGAATTTCCTCCGCGCTGACCGATATGGTCACCCCGCCGATCGAATCGATCAGGTCGGCGGCACTCCAGAAATCGAACATGACGAACCGCTGGATATCGAGCTGCAGGGTCTCATTCAATGTGTTGATCAGCAGGCCGACCCCGCCATAGGCATACGCGGCATTGATCCGGTCCGGCCGGCTGCGTCCGGCGATATCCACCTGGGTGTCACGCATCACGGAGGTCAGCTCAATCTGGCCGAGCGACCGGTTGACCGTCAGGATGATCAGGCTGTCAGCACGCGCGACCGTCTCTTCCGCGCCGCGGGCATCAATACCGAAAACCAGAATATTCTCCACATCGCGATCGATCCGCTCCACCCGCCGGATCGGAATGTCCGGATGGACAACCACCGGCGTGTGGCCGCCTTCCTGCCAGGGCAGAATATCCGCGCCTTCCGGCAGGGTCAGTTCGTCCAGCGGCACAAGCTTCATCTGATCAGGATCAACAACCTCGATGTTTGTCCGCTGCGGCTGGCCGAGCAGGAGAAAGACATAGAGCAGCAGACCGGTGGCCAGACCGGCCAGCGCTACGACGGTGTACATGACCAGGCGGCCAAACGCGGCATGGTGGGGCTGGCGGTGTGCCAGGTTCACCGGCGGAGCGGGCATCGCCTGAGAATTTGACCGGCCGGAACGACCGGTTTCCGCATCATGTTTCTTCATAAAAATCAGCAGGCATGACCCATCAAACGACGGTCATGCCTGCGGCCTCCTGAACATCAAAACGATTCAACTCAATCCTCTTTGAACACACGGCCGAGAATCACCTGAATCAGGGAGACGACCAGCGCCAGGGCCAGACTGGACCAGAAATTACCGAAGCTGATGCCCGGTACGATCAGGTCGGTCAGCATGACCATGAGCGCGTTGACCACCAGACTGAACAGGCCGAGGGTCAAAATCGTCAGCGGCAGCGTGATCAGCTTGATCAGCGGCCGGATGACGCTGTTCGCCAGCCAGAGAATCGTGCCGGCGGCGATCAGGGCGGCCAGCGACTCATACTGGATATGCTCCGGCAGCACCTCACTCATCAGCAAGATAGCGAGCAGACAGGATAATAGACGTATGGCGATCTTCATCTTGCTTACTCCGCGCTCAGTCTGTCATGATCGAGGTTTTGTTCGGACTGCTGCGGCCTTCCAGATTCGGTGAACGCCCCTCGAGAGCGGCCAGGGAAATCTCGATATCCTCCTCGACTTCCTGCGGGGTCAGGCAGCCGACCGTGACCATATCCTGCGGCCGGATCGTATGCCAGGCAAAAGTCAGGCCGACGAAGGGGCTGACACGGCCAGCGGCCATCGCCTTGATCGTCATGACCGGCTTTTTCGCGTTCTGGATCACTCGGTGGATATATTCAACCTCAACCTGCATGAGGAATCCCATGCAGTTATAGAGTTGGATATAGGTTTCAACATCATAGTTGTTCTTATCGGAATAAATGATCAGTTCCGGCATATGCGCGGACAGGCCGGGCAGCATGTCGCGGTCGCGGATCATCGAAAGATAGTCCGGCAGACGGTCGAGTGTCTCGGTATTCTTATTGACCAGCTGCTCGGCCGAGGAATGGTGGATCAGACAGAATTTGGCGCCGGCGGCCTTGACCTGGTCAAGCGTTTTCTCCGCTTCACGCCGGCCCGCCGCGGTGTTGTCCACATTGATAATCGGTGTATCGATGCGGATGATGCCCTGGCCGCTGCGGTCCTCCGCCAGTTTGATCGCGTCGACCAGATGCGGATTGGCCGAAATCGGTGCCATGATCGCGTCAACCCCATATTTGAGGTAGGTGCCGATGACATCGGCGATCGCTTCCTTTTTTGCGTGCATTGAACGGATCAGGTCATCCGCGGCCTGGCTGGTATGGCTGTAGCCGAGAATCCAGTTCGTTCCGATCAGCATACGCGGCAGTGAGACACCGCCGACGGTGGTGCGGGGAAATGTTGTCATAAAAGCCCTCCAGAAACGCCCTGAGGCGAATTCGGCCCGAATAATCCGGGCTGTGTCATCCAGCTATCGTATCAGCTGCACGCAGTCTCATCATATCAGATTTGCCGCGGGCTGCAAACTATCTACCAGCCGGCCTGATCACTATGATAGAATGAATTAAATCAATCAAATTCGTCACGAGGAGTGCCATGTGCGACTGACCGTTCAATGGCTGCTGATTGGCAGCGGTGCCGCTTTGATCCTATATACGTTCCTGTTGATGGCACGGGTGAATTTCCATCTCGGTGTCATTTTGCCGGCTCTGCTCGGACTGGCCCTGCTGGCCGCTGGCTTTCTGCTGCCCCATCTGCTCGACGGTCATGGCGTATGGACCTGGCTGCGTGTCGGCGCGCTGGTCGCCGTGATCATCCTATCCGCCTCCCTGCTGCTGAGCGGCCTGCTCATTCACCGCCAGCTCAGACAACGGCCGGATCCGGGCACCGACGCGATCGTCATCCTCGGCGCCGGACTGCGCGGCGACCGGGTCAGCGCGACCCTGGCGGCCCGCCTGCGGACCGCGCTCAACTGGCAGAAGGATCATCCGGAGCTGCCGCTGATTGTCAGCGGCGGACAGGGACCAGATGAATGGATCAGTGAAGCGGAGGCGATGTCGCGCTGGCTGATCGACCACGGTGTCTCACCGGACGATATCATCCTGGAGGATCAGTCCGTCAATACGCGGGAGAATCTGCAGTTCGCCGTCCAGCGGCTGGCCGAAGCGCGGCCGGAGCTGAGCACGGCATCCGAAGCGCCCCATCTGCTGATCGTCACCTCCGACTACCATGTCTACCGGGCCGCCCGCATCGCGGAAAAGCTCGGTCTTGAGGTTTCCACGCTCGGTTCACCGACCCTGGCCTGGCTGCTGCCGGCCGATTTTCTGCGCGAAACCGTCGCGATCATTCATTTCCATTTACTGGGAGGTACCTGACCATGCCGCATCCAACCCGAACCTTCACTCGTTTCCGCCCGCGTCCGCTGCTCGCGCTGCTGCTGATGGCCGCGCTCCTGCTGACCGCTGCCGCCGGCTGCGGTAAAAATGACACGGTGGAAAGCACCGGCGATCCCACCCTGTCCGCGACGGATACAACCACAACCGCGGCCCCGACCGCGACAGCGAAGCCGACGGCCACCCCGCGGCCGACCGCGACACCAACACCGTCACCGACGCCGGCTCTGGATCTGGCCTCGATCAACCTGTTCACCGGCCTACCGCGCGAAAACCCGGATGATGCCCAGCCGCGTCCGGTCGGCGTGATGATCAACAACACGAAAAAAGCGCTGCCGCAGATCGGTATCTCTCAAGCAGATGTGATCATTGAGCTGCCGGTTGAAGGCGGGGTCACCCGGCTGCTGACACTCTTCGCCGACCCCTCGACGATTCCCGAGCTCGGCTCAATCCGCAGTGTCCGCCATGACTATGTTGAACTGGTCGCCAGCCTGGATGTCCTGGTCACCCATGTCGGCGGATCCTATCTCGCCGACGACCTGATCGCGGCTGAAAAAATCCAGACGATCAACTATATGAACACCTCGATCCCCTTCTGGCGCGATGCCGACTGGCGCAGCAACCGCGGCTATGAGCACAGCGTCAAGACGACCGGCGAGCGGATCATGAAGTATCTCAATAGCCGCGACAGCCTGCGCAAAACGGTGAAGGATCCACAGACGATGTTCAATTTTCAGCCGACCGACCAGCTCGTCCCGGCCGTCGGCGAGCCGGCGGAGACGGTCAACGCGCCGTTCTCCCGCTATACCAAGGCCGCGTTTAATTATGACGCTGACACCAAGTTGTACAGCAAATTCCAGTTTGATCAACCCCATCTCGACCAGGCGACCGGTGAAGCGGTCCGCTTCACCAATGTGCTGCTCCTGCCGACCAGCATTCCAGTCATCACCTCTTCCGGCCATATCGACGCTGATTTGAGCGGCGGCAGCGGCCTGTATCTGTCCGGCGGCTTCGCCCAGCCGATCCGTTGGAAAAAGGGCTCGATGTACGAGCGGCTGCGCTTCTATAC
>RZZF01000159.1 GCA_009929975.1 Clostridia bacterium | reverse complement strand
GTGAGCCAGTGCCAGCTCTCCAGGTTATCGAGTGACCCGTTGGATAGATTGAGAAAAGCGACCGGACAGTCCTGCTCCAGGCCCTGCCGGATAAATTGAGTCAATTGAGGCAATGGTGCCCGCGACTGATACAGTCCCGGTACTTTCTGCTCATGTCCGACCAGCGTCAGCCCTTTCAGGCCGGCATATTTTTCAGCGCCACGGCTGAGCATGTGGGCTTCATTGACGCCCATCCGTCCCGGCGTGACAAACTGCCAGACTTCATGCATCAAATGAGAAAAATCAGATTGTGTACCGGATCCACGGCTATAGAGCCGGGCCAGCTCCGGGTAGCTGCGCCCGAGGTAGAACATAATGCTGGCAGCGGTGCAGGGCCCGCAGCCGGCACGGCGCTGCCAGGCGTCCTCATACCAGTCCTGGTCACAACCATAGGCAATGCCGGCCTCATCCGCCGCGTCAACCAGAAGCAGTTCAGGACGGCGGATTCTTGCCAGCCATTTTCCACGCACCGGACCCTGACCGGTGATGAAAAGCTGATTAAACTGTTGTGCTGCGTTCATCATGGCAGTCAGTATAACACGGAATGTCTTTCCAGAAAAAGATGATCACGTTACAATAGAGACGATCCTTAGATGCCGGAACAATGATTCAGGAGGGAGGCGCGCGATGTATCAACTGTTTCGAACGTCGCTGGCCACGTTCCGGCTGATCCGCCGCAAAGTGCTCCTGCTTGGCGCGATGTCGCTGCTGATCGCCGGATTGCTCCTGGTTCCCGTGATCAACTGGCTGTTCAACCGAATCCTCCGCTTTTCCGGCAATCCCTATCTGCTGAACAGTGATCTGATCCGCCTGTTATCTGACTGGCGCAGTCTCAGTTTCATGGCTTTCCTGACTTTGCTGATCATCATCGCGTTTTTTCTCGAGTTCGCCATCATACTGGTCATCACGCGTGAAGGATGGCAAGGCCGGCAGGCCAAGCTGACCGATGCCATGGCGACGGCTTTCCGCGCCTTGCCGAGAATACTCGGATTCGGTCTCCTGCAATATGTGTTGATCATCCTGCTGGCGCTGCCGCTGATCGGTCATCCTCTGTCCCGACAGCTGCTCGGTAATTTTGATCTGCCTGATTTCCTGCGCAGCCAGATTCAGGGATCCCGCTTCTGGACAGTCCTCTATCTTCTGGCCGCGGTTATTTTTCTCTATTGGCTGATCCGGACCATCTTCAGCCTGCACTTTATTGTTCTGACAGGTCAGACACTGCGCCGGGCGATTCGAAGCAGCCTGCGCCTGACCCGGCACAGGTTGTTCCATCTGGTTTTCCTGCTCCTGCTGTTTAATCTGTTGACCGTTGGTCTGGCGATCTTCCTGTTTTCACAGATGAGCCAGCTGCCTGGACTGATACGTCTGCGTTATGCCGTGGCGGTGGTGGAAAATTTCCTGATGCTGCTGGGCAGTTATCTGACCTTCGTCACGGCTCTGGCCCTGATTCCGGTCAACATGATCTTTCTGACGGGCCTGTTCTACCGTTTTCTGCCATCGGCGGATGTGCCGGACGACAGCCGTTATCAGGTGGTCCGGTCTCGCCTGTTCGGCCCGATTGAGTTACAGCTGAGCCGGCCGCTTGCGCATAATCGTCTGCTGCGCAGCGCGCTGCTGACCCTCTGCCTGGTTCTGACTTTCTATCTCAACTTCAGTCTCTATCAGCAGTCCGCGTATCTGCGCTGGAATGTCAAAGTGATCAGCCATCGCGGCGATATGGCGGCCGCGCCGGAAAATTCCCTGCGGGGAATCGACTCTGCGGTCAGCAAGGGGGTTGATCTGATTGAGGTGGATGTGATGCTGTCTGCCGATGAAATTCCGGTTCTGCATCATGACCAGACGCTGCGGCGGCTGGCCGGGCGGCCTGACCGTATCCGTGACCTGACCGCTGTGGAACTGAATGAGATCGCGATCGGAGTGTATGAGCAGACCGATGTTGAATACGCGGCCATACCAACCCTGGAGCAGGCGATCGTCCGGATGCAGGATGACCCGGACGCGATCAGCCAGCTGCTGCTCGATCTGAAGCCGGATGATCGCATGTCTGAGATGGCAGCGGCTGTCGTCAATCTGATCGAGCGATATGAGATCGTCCATACTTGCTATGTACAGTCGTTCAACCCGGTGATTCTTGAGCTGGTCCGTCAGCTCAACCCGGATATCCGCCTGGGCCAGGTGCTCAGCTGGGCCGCCGGAGACCTGTCGGCACTGGATGTCGATTACTATGCGATCAGTTCCCTGATGGTGTCAGAGGACTTCATCCGCCGTGCCCAGCGCCAGGGCCGTCAGGTCTGGGTCTGGACCATCAATGACGAGGACCGGCTGCGCAGCATGCTGTCATTTGAGATTGACGGAATCATCACGGACTATCCGGAACGGCTCCAGGCCCTGATCGTGCCGCCGCCGGTCACGGATCTTCTGCTGGCAGATTCAGAAAATGATGGCGGAATCAACGCCGATGAGGCAGAATAGAATAAAACAGCTGCCGCAGTCTGTGGCCGGACAAAATCGAGCGACGTGAGGGTTATCATGAACCAGGACAGCGAATGTATTACAGCAGAGAAGATTCGATTGAATGCCGATGACGGCAGCATCTGGTCCAATGTCAGTTTTTCCGTTGTGAGCGGCAGTATCAGCACCATCAGTGGACTGACCGGGCCGGCCCGAACTCTGATGATGCGGATGCTGGCCGGTCTGACACCGATCACGGAAGGGACCATCCGGCTGTGGGGTCAACCGATCAACGCGTACAGCCGCCATCAGCTCAATGCCAGTGTCCGGCTGGTCAGCAGCCGGGTCAGTCCCGGTTTTTCTTTCACGGTGCGCGAGTTCATCGGTCAGGGCTGTGAGCTGCGCCATACTGGTTTCCATGAGATCAGCCCGGCGGATCATGCCCGGGTCGACCAATGGCTGGAACAACTGAACATGACGCATCTCGCGCGCAGGGACTGCACTCAGCTCGGTCGTTCGGATCGCGTTCGCGTAGGTCTGGCCCAGGCAATGATGTGTCTGCCGAAACTGATCCTGATGGACGATCCGCTCGATCACCTGCAGGCCGATGTCACAAAAATCCTGACGGAGTTCCTCACACTGCTGAGCACACGGGGCATGACCGTCCTCCTGTCATCGGATAGCCGCCACCAGGCCTTCCCACTGACCACGGCGGTCATTGACCTGGCCGCGCATGCGGTACAGAACAAGGCCGCTGATAAAACCGTCGAAGAACCGGCGGAGACTGATCCGGACCAGTTTCTTTTCTGAAATGAAACGTCTGTTTATCGCCATCGACCTGCAAGTCCAGGCGGAGCTGATCCGGCATCTGCTTGATGGCGAGGCCGGCGGCCCCGGTCGCTTGGAGATCGAACCGGAGGCCATGGCGCTGATGGATGCCTACGAATGGCCGGGCAACATTCGCCAGCTGCGCAACACACTGCGCACGCTGGTCGGCCTGAGCGAGGGCGGCGTGATCCGGGTCGATGACCTGCCCGATGATCTGCTGTTGGGCGAAGAGAGCCTTGACCGGCCGGCGAGACCGAGCAATCCGTTGGATGTGGCCGAGCGCGACGCGATCCTGCGCGAGCTCGAGGCTGCCCACTGGAACGTGACCCGGGTTGCATCGAAACTGACACTCAGCAGGAACACGCTGTACCGCAAAATGAAACGCTACCGCATCAAGCCGCCGCGCTGAGGTCGGCCACTCGTTGTGTTCTCCGCGCCGCCGGGCGTGCGCGGCACACCCGGCGAAACCGGGTTGTCGTCGCGTCGTACCCCGGGGCAGCTGCGGTTCCGGGGCAGAGAGACCTGGGTGGATGCTCCGGGGGCGTCTGGCCGTCGAGCCGGCGCCCTGGCGGGCACCGTGGTCCGGTCTTTGCTTTGTGCCTTGGACTCCGGCTCGGTTAGACCAAAAGGGGCAAAGAATGAGCGAGCTCGCCGTACGCGTCCATCCAGGCGAACTGCATTTCAACGCCGCGCACTTCATGACCTTCGACTGGACCTGCGAGAACTTGCACGGTCGTGATTTCCATGTCGAGAATAATGCCTTTGCGGAGCTGAGAAGCCTGCAGGTTGCTGCGGAGGAGGCGGACTGCCAATGGGGCATTCACACCCGCCGTTTCGATGCCCGGCACTGAGGGGAAGCGAGTCGCCTGGGGGATCACCGGATCCGGTCATTTTCTGCCCGAGTGCCTGTCGCTGGCGGAACGCTTGCCGGCCGTGGACCTGTTTCTGAGCCGCGCAGCCGCAGAGGTTCTGCAGGTTTACGGCTACCCGGTGCGAGAGCTTCAGGCCCGGTTTCGGGTGTTCCGCGACAGCGCCGCGAGTGCGCCGCCGGTCGGGCTGTTCTACGAGGGCCGGTACGACTTGGTGGTGGTCGCGCCGGCGACATCCAACAGTGTCGCCAAGATGGTCTACGGCATCTCGGATACGTTGGTCACCAACATCTATGCCCAGGCCGGGAAGTGCCGGATCCCGAGCCTGGTGTTTGCCTGCGACGCCTCGCCGGAGCTGGTCACCGAGGCCCCGGGCGGTCCGGTCCCGGTCTATCCGCGGCCGATCGACCTGCGCAATACCGAGGCCTTGGCCGGGCTCGCGTTTACCGAGGTGGTGGTCGACCCCGACGGGCTTGCGCGGGCGCTGTCGACGCGTCTGCGCCAGCCTTCCGTGAGCAGTGCTCAGCCGTCGCCTTGCGACCCCTAACCGACCAGCCTGCGGCAGTGCTGTCGTCGCTGGCCGGCAAACGACGAACAGGTCCCGATCCGCGTGGCTGAGAAACTCCTGTTGCTGACCGGCACCCTCGCAGAGCCGAGCCTGCGGCGCGTCATGGAGGGCATCGACACCGACGAGTACGACTGGAC
>RZZF01000158.1 GCA_009929975.1 Clostridia bacterium | reverse complement strand
GTATCTGGAAAATATGCCGGACATCAGCCGCGCGTTTATTGTGACCGATCCAGCGATGATCAAACTCGGTTATGTCAAAAAAGTCCTTTACTATCTGCGCAAACGTGAGCAGCCCGTACACAGCGAGATTTTTTCCGATATCGAGGTCGATCCATCCATTGAGACCATCCAGCGCGGTGCGGCTGAGATCGCCAGATTTCAGCCTGATGTGATCATCGCGCTCGGTGGCGGTTCGGCGATTGATGCCGCTAAAGGCATGTGGCTGTTCTATGAACACCCGGAACTCGATTTCCGTGAACTGTCGATGAAATTCATGGATATACGCAAAAAAATCATCAAATTCCCCCGACTGGGTCAGAAAGCACGTCTGGTCGCGATTCCGACCACCAGCGGGACCGGCTCTGAGGTGACTTCTTTTTCGGTCATCACCGATCCGGCGACTCAGACAAAATATCCGTTGGCGGATTATGAACTGACACCGGATGTGGCGATTCTCGATCCACAATTTGTCATGACGGTGCCGCCGTCAATTACCGCGGACACCGGCATGGATGTGTTGACCCATGCGATTGAGGCCTATGTCTCGACATTCGCTTCGGATTACACGGACGCTCTTGCCCTGCATGCGATTCGCCTCGTCTTCCAGTGGCTGCCGACCGCCTGGCAGGACGGACAGAACCGGACAGCCCGTGAGAAAATGCATAACGCCAGTTGCATGGCCGGCATGGCCTTCTCGAACGCGTTTCTCGGCATCAATCATTCACTGGCACATAAGCTCGGCGGCGAATACCACATCTCGCATGGCCGTGCCAACGCGATCCTGCTGCCGCATGTGATTGCCTATAACAGTCAGAAACCAACCAAGTTCGTGTCCTTCCCTAAATATGAAACGTTTATCGCCGATCGACGCTACGCTGAAATCGCCTCCTATCTCGGACTGCCATCTGAAACGGCGGAACAGGGCTGTCAGTCGCTGATCAGGGCGGTGCGGGCCCTGATGGAACAGATCCATATTCCATCACAGATCCGTGAACTGGGAATCGCGGAAAGACCGTATCTCGACGCGATTCCCCGGCTGGCTGAAAAAGCGTTTGAAGATCAGTGCACCGGAACCAATCCGCGTTATCCGCTGATCAGAGAACTGGAAGGGATCTACCGGGCGATCTATTAGGCCTTGATACCGGCGTCATCAGACAGCGCTGACACCGGTTATACCTTCGGGACAGCCACTGCCTTTCGGCTGCTCCCGCATCATACCAGAAGACCGGCGTTTCACGAAAACGCCGGTCTTTTCTTGTCATCAGCCGATCCGGTGATGATGTCAGGTATAGTGATTATCGGGAACGACCGGCAGGAGGGCGCCGCCATCCATGAACAGGGTCGTTCCGGTGATGTAGCCGGCCGCTTCCGAGGTCAGGAACACCGCCGCCTCGCCGATCTCCGCCGGCTGGGCGAAGCGCTGCAGCGGAATTTTACCCGCGGTCTGCGCGATCCGTTCATTGGCACTCTCCGGAATCCATTCCAGCCGGGTATACCCCGGCGCGATCCCGACCACACGGATGCCGTGCGGTGCCAGATCGAGCGCCATATTGCGCACCAGCTTGTCGACCCCGGCCTTGGCCGGGCCGTAGATCGTCGCGTTCGGCCAGCAGCCCTGCGAGTGGTTAGAGGAGATCTGGATGATCACACCTTTCGTTTCACTCTCCACCATCAGCCGTGCCGCTTCCTGCGCGCAGAAAAACGAGCCGCGCAGATCCGTCCGCATCACTTCTTCCCACAAGTCCTCATCCACTTCCAGAAATGGTACCAGCCGCGTGATCCCCGCGTTGTTGACCAGTACATCGATCGTGCCGAACTGCTCACGGTATTCACTGAACATGCGGCGGATCGCCGCCACATCCTTGACATCCGCCTGCAGCGTGATCGCCTCCCGGCCCAGTTCACGGATCTGCTGCGCCATATCCTCGGCGCCGGCCCGGCTGGTCCCGTAATGGACCGCGATATCATATCCGGCTTTGGCCAGCGCCAGCGCGATCCCGCGCCCGATTCCCTTGCCGCCGCCTGTCACCAGAGCTTTCTTCTGACTCATTCGCTCACCTTCTCTTTCCAACGGTCACCATTCACCGAAGGATCCGTCGTCTTTATGGAACCACAGCGGGGACTCCCAGCTGCCATCATCCGCCTTGTCGCGCAGGGCCTCTTCATCCAGCTCGATCCCCAGTCCCGGTTTTTTCGGCAGTTCGATATAGCCGTCCACCACCTTGAACGGGTCCTTGATATAGCCCTCACCGAGGGAGACCTGTTCCTGGCACAGGAAGTTGGGGATGCACGCGTCCACCTGCAGTCCGGCCGCCAGTGAGATCGGCCCCAGCGGGTTATGCGGCGCCACCGCCGCGTAATAGACCTCGGCCATCGCCGCGATCTTCTTGGCTTCCATGATTCCGCCGCAGTGGCAGATATCCGGCTGCAGCACGGAGGCCGCCTGTTTTTCCAGTACTTCGCGGAATCCCCATTTTGTAAACAGGCGTTCCCCGGTCGCGATCGGCGTGCTCGTTGAACGGGCGATCGTCACCATCGTATCCACATTCTCCGGCAGACACGGCTCTTCGATGAACATCAACTGATACGGTTCCAGCTGCTTGGCCACCCGGATCGCCATCGCCGGACTGAACCGCCCGTGCAGGTCAACCGCGATATCGACATGCCGCGGCAGCGCCGCGCGCACCGTCGCGATTTTTTCCTCACAGGCATCGAGAAACGCCGGCGTATCCACGATCCGGACCGGTCCATCAAAGCCGGTCTTGATCGCCGTAAATCCCTCGGCGACTTTGGCTTTCGCCGACGCGACAAACTCCTCGGTCGTACTGCCATGCGCATGCGCGTACACCCGGATCCGGTCTCGTACCGCACCGCCCAGCAGCTCATAAACCGGAACGCCCAGCCATTTGCCCTTGATGTCCCACAGCGCTTGTTCGATCCCGCTGATCGCGCTCGTCAGGACCGGGCCGCCCCGGTAGAATGAGCCGCGGTACAGTACCTGCCAGTGATGCTCGATCCGCCGCGGATCCTGCCCGATCAGGTAGCCGCTCATCTCCTGGATCGCCGCTGCCACCGTCCGCGCCTTGCCTTCCACAATCGGTTCGCCATACCCGACGATCCCTTCATCTGTGTACACTTTGAGAAAATGCCAGCGCGGTTTGACAAAGATACTTTCCAGTTTCGTGATCTTCATAGTCTGCCTCCCTGTTGCCTTCTTTCGTCTATTGAGACTGCCGCGGCAGTCTATCTCCATCTTAGAACAAGGGTATTGCTTTTTCCAGTCGAAAACCATGTTGCAACCTCATCGGCCGGCCAAGCGGACCTGATATGGGACGCAGGGATCCTGTCATCGATGCGCTATAATAAACATGAATATTCTCCGGAAAGTGAAATATCCTGATCCGGATCCGGTCTATAGTATCAGACGACCCCAGACGACCGACTGCTGGCCGCTGCGTACGGGCGAACAGTTGAACCGGTCACAACAGGAAAGGCAGCACGATGAACGACCAGGATATCATTCAGCTCTACTGGGACCGGAATCAGGACGCCATCCGGCTGACTGAACAGCAATATGGTCCATACTGCCACGCGATCGCCCGGCGCATCCTCGGCAGCCCTGAAGACGCGGATGAATGTGTCAACGATACCTGGCTGCAGGCCTGGCAGGCCATCCCGCCGACCCGGCCGAACCGGCTTTCCATCTGGCTGGGCCGGATTACCCGCAATCTGTCGTTGAACCGCCTCGAAGTCCGGCAGGCACAGAAGCGCGGCGGAGGCCATGCAACCGTCGCACTCGAGGAGCTGGCCAGTTATCTCAGTGAAAATCCTGTCAGCGGATCCGTCGCGCCGGCACCGGATGATGCCGCGATCACCAAAGAAATCGCGGTCGAAATCAGTTCATTCCTGCGTGGAGAAAAACCGGCATCCCGTCATGTTTTTATCGGACGCTATTACTATTTCGCCAGCATTGATGAAATCGCGGCACGAACCGGTCTTGCGAAATCCCGTGTCTCGGTTCTGCTGCACCGAACCAGGCAAAGGCTGATGCGCCATTTGATTGAAAGAGGGTTTGAGATATGAATCAACGTCAACTGCTGCAGGCGATCGGTCAGATCGATGATGATCTGATCGCTGCCTATGACCATCCTCAACTGGAAGGCTCCGAACGGCCCGCACTGGATCGACAGACGAAACAAAAGGTAAAACAACGATTCCGCGGCTGGCGCCGTACGGCAGTCATCGCTGCCGGCATTTGCCTGATCGCGGCGGTCGGTCTGACCGGTGTGCTGCATTTCGGATTTCCGATCGGCGGTGCACAGGAAGGCGGATATGGCGGGGCGGTCCTGCAGGTCCCTGTGGATGCTGAAGATCCGGTCGCTGACGCCTACCCCTCATTCATGTTTTATGACGGACCGATTCTGCCGCTGAGCCTGCTCCAGCCGGTCGACGGTCTGATCGCTGATCGCACGGTCACCTTTGATTTCAGTCCCTATGAGGACCAGACCACGACAACCGTGGTCGAAACCAAAGACGGAACGGAAACGCGGACGGAGTCCCATTACGCGACAAAGGCACGGGTCACGGATGATTACACCTTGCACAATCAGACGGCCTCCGATCTTGTACTGACCGTTGCCTACCCGTTCGCGTCTTCACTGCATGAGCTGATTGAAAACAGTCCGACGGTCAAGATCAATGATCAGCTGATCACCCCCGACATCACGGCCGGTGCCTACAGCGGTGATTTTGAAGACGCCTGGGGCGCTGACCGGCCGGCTGATCAGGCCCTCGATCTCAATCTCCGGGAAATTGACAGTTGGCCGGGGTATCAGCAGCTGCTGGCAGATGGACAGTATCAGTCTGACAC
>RZZF01000157.1 GCA_009929975.1 Clostridia bacterium | reverse complement strand
GCGGCCGGCGATGAATCGCCAAGCTGGGGATCGGTCTTCTACCGCAATCTTGAAGTCGCTCATGTCGCCGCGGTTCTCAAGCAGGCGTTAACCCTGATCAAGGACCCGGAACGGCAAGCGGCTGCCAGGCAGATGCTTGAGGCGCTGCCCCTGAAGCAACCGTCCTGATTCAGGGTTTCGCTCAGCCGTGCGCCTGACTCAAACGAGGTTATTCATGGTGCGCGGGCCAGGGGCTTTGATCACAAACAGTTCCAGAACCGCTTCATCCTGATTGGAGACATTCATCAGCGTCCGGAAAGGAATCTCAATGATCTGCCCCGCTTCATAGCAATGCGGCGGCTGGTCATCGAGCTGCAAAGTAACTTGTCCCCTGACAACCGTCATGAACACATTCGAATTCGCGTTATGCTGCGGCAGCGCCGCGCCCCGGGGCAGGATCATGTGGTTGATCATGACTTCATCCCGATCAATGACCTGCTCGATTGTTTTTTCTTCACCGCCTGCGAAAGCATATGGTTTTTCCAGCATGATGATGTCCTTTCAATGGTCTGCGGCCTGATCAGGCCTTGTCTGACTTGTGGTGCGGATCATATTTGATTGTATCAGTCGGACAGACTCGCTGACAATCCAGACAGAGCAGGCAGTTCGCCCGACTGATCTGATAGGTGCGTTTTTTCTGATTTTTCTGCCCTTCCGATTCAGTCGGTCTGGTCACATCAACCGCCATGGCCGGACAGACTTTCGCGCATTGGCCACAGCTGATGCACTTTTCCTGCCGGATCGTCAGATGACGTCGGCTGAGCCTGGCCGGGAGTGAAAGAATGGTGCCATAAGGGCAAAGCCAGCGATGCCAAAGGCTTTCGGAAAAAATGAGCGCGGTCAGCAGACCCAGCACCAACAGCGCGGGCAGAACCGGCAATTGCCGGCCGCGGACCTGGACCATAATCAGCAGCAGGACAAAGACCGCCAGAACTCCCCAGCGGACGGCGGTTCTGCGCAGGAACGAAGGGCCGGGGCGGGATGGAAGATGAAGCTTCTTCTTCAGCCAGGTCAGCGGCCTCTGTACGGTACGAATCGGGCAGATCCAGCCGCAATAGAATCGGCCGAACAGGGTCGTCAGCAGGACACTGCCGCCAAAAAGAATCATCCACAGCTGAATCCGCTTGCTGATAAACAAGACGATAAACAGTGCCAGCATGATCACTTCAACGACGATCTGCAGAATTTTCACAGTTGATTTTTTCATAGGCCACCCTTTCTGTTCTTCTCTGCCTCATTATAGTATGCTTATGATCATGGATACGTTGCAAATACAACCTGACAGCACATGGGTCTGGGCCGCCTGGCGTCATACCATTCAGCAGTCGCCGCTTTTTGCCGGTCTGGACGATCATGTGCTGGATCAGGCACTACTGTCGCTCAGTGCCCGGATTCGCGAATACCGGCAGGATGAAATGATCTTGCGAACCGGCGATGCGGTCGGCTGGATGGGGCTGCTGCTGTCTGGAACGATTGAGGTGACCCGGCAAGACGGCCTGGGCAATGTCTTCATCGTGACCCGGCTGCAACCGCCGTCGTTGTTCGCGGAGGCTCTGGTCAGTGCCGGAATCAGCGCAAGCCCGGTCGATATCCGCGTGACTGAATCCGCCACCGCGCTGCTGCTTGATTACAGCCGGCTTGTCGCCATAGACCAGGACCACGTCTGGCCCGGCCGTCTTCTCTTGATCACACGCATGATGCAGGTGCTTTCGCGAAAAAATCTGCTGCTCAACCAGAAGCTCGATATCATGAGCCGGCGGAGCACCCGCGCGAAAGTGGCCGCGGTCCTGTTGATCGAGGTGGCGGAACAGGGCCGCCGGACAGTTGTTCTCCCTTATAACCGGCAGCAGCTGGCTGACTATCTGGCGGTTGACCGCAGCGCCCTGTCCCGCGAGCTGTCGCACATGAAAAAAGAAAACCTGATCGATTATCATCGTCAGGTCTTCAATGTGTTGGAGCCGGCTGCTCTGGCGTCCTATGTCTGAGGCCGCAGGGGCAGGACCTCTGGTTATGTTTCCGTCGTTTCAACCGGCTCTAGCGGCTTAACCACCTTCAAAGAAGCCGTCTGGTCATCGGCCCAGAAGAATTCCAGATAAACGCCCTGCGGATCGCTTCCGGTGAAGAACAGGGAATGATCATCACGCTGCTGCGCGATGTCAAGGACAAAGCGCTCACTGAGCTGCCGGACATAGTCGTCCGCCACTGCCGGGTCGACCTCACTGAAATAGACGATGGCATCCCGTTCATCATAAACCAGAATCTCACTGATTTCGCCTTGCAGGACCGGCAGATCGGTCCAGGTTTCCGGCCAGGCGGCGGCCGGATCAACGGGCGGGGTGGCGACCGGGTCTGTCAGGGTGAAAAAGGTCAGTGAGCAGGCTTCATCATCAAGAAAATAAAGGAAGCTGATCTGGCCTGTGCTGCTGCCGAGCTGGGCCATCAGCGTGCCGTCACCTTCTGTTTTTTCCAGCAATTCATAGCCGGCGGCCGTGGTCGTCAGCAGGTAGGCTTCCGCCTGGTCGCGATTCATGGATTCGAGCAGAACCGTAACACTGCGGCTGTCGGTATCACGGGTCACGGCACTGATCTTGCCGTCAGGAGCGGGCAGCTGGCCCATTTCTTCCGTCGGCCACACCAGAGAAGCCGATGTTTCCTCTGTCGAACCAGTGCTGACTGAAGGGTCATCGCCTGACGACGCCGGTTGTCCGGGCGTGCAGGCGGCAAGTACCGGCATCAGCAGGAAAATGGATAAAACAGCCGCGGTCAGTCGGTAAAGTCTGCGCACCGGGTTCACCTCCCTTGATCACGGATGATCATCCGAATCGATCGGCTGGCAAGCGTATTATAGCATATGGCAGACATCCAGTGGATTCGTTCAGACCGACATGGATTTCAGGCAGGGAAGAACGGCAGAGCGAAAGCGAAGATGGTCAGATTGAGAACCGCGTGCAGGATCCAGACCCCATAGATATGGCCGTTTCTGACAAACAGACGGCTGAGAACCATTCCCAGCACAAAGAGACCGGTCAGGGCCAGCAGCAGTTGTGGAATTGAAAACCAGCTGCGGAAAATCGTCAGATGATAGAGGGCAAACAGCACGGAAGCGACGCGGCAGCCCTGCCGTTCCGTCAGAAGACGGCTCAACTCACCGGTCAGCAGACCCCGGAAGAAAATCTCCTCGCTCAGCGCGTTGACCAGGGGGATATAGAGGATAATTCCGATCATGGACCGCCGGGTCGCGCCAGTCCGTTCCGTGATCTCCCTGACCACGTTCTCGATCTGGAACAGATCAGCCAGTGGCCTGGCCAGCAGATAGAGCACCACGAGCAGAATCAGACCGCCCAGCAGGGACAGCAGCAGTTGACGGGCGGGAAAGGGCACCGGTCTGAACAGCCGCTGCCATATCTGGCGGCTGGCCCGGTCAGATGCCGGCCGGCCGGCCCAGATGATGAGAATGAAGACGATCATCCGCGCTCCGGCCTTGATGGTATAGTCCGCTCCCGGAATATACCGGATCAGATAGAGCAGGATCAGGCCGAGCATTGTCAGGCCGATCAGGCGTGCGGCGGCACGTGCCGGCTGGCTCTTGATCATGGCAGAATCAATCATCTGTGCCTCTTCTCCCTCTGGAGGATCTTCTTACAGGCTGAAAAAATAGAACCGCCTGCTCACCACGAATCCGCTTCCAGACAGTGAGCAGCAGGATCGCCAGCAGGATCCCGGCGAGGTCAAAGGCAAGGTCGATCATCGTATCGGTCAGACCGGCGAGGTCTCCGTCCTGCCAGGATTGCATGTTGCTGCCGGTCAGGCGGTCGCTGATATATTCGAACAGCTCCCAGACCACACAGATCAATATGGAAAACCCGGATGCCGCCAGCAGTACCGGTGCCAGCCGTGTCGGCCGGCCGGAACGGTCTGACGGGATCCAGTGCAGGAAGAGCGAGAAGCCGAGCAGGGTAAAGATGAATCCATACAATAGATGCTGTGATTTATCAAATCCGGGCCAGCGGGTGTACAACGCGAAAAAGCGGCCGAGAAATACACTGACAAGAGCGATCAGAGAAGCCGCGAACCGCAGCCAGACCGGCCAGCGCAGAAGCAGCCACCGCGGCAGGCCCCATTGGAACACAACAAATATGACCAGACTGGCCAGACCCGCTCCGGTCTCAAAATAGTTGCGGTACAGAAAACAGCCGGCCGATCCGCCGGCGATCAGCAGAGCGACTATCACCGCACTGTATTCAGCAGCACGTGAACCCGGCGCGTCTGAATGCGTGTGAATTGATTTGATTCGCATGACCCCTCCCGGCTGAGCGTTTCCCCTGCGACCATCATAGAAGTTGTCCGCTTCAAGTGTCAAGCACTGTCACGGCCTAATGACTCAGAACGTCCTTCTGTCATTGACAAATCAGCCATCTTCACCTGATAACACGGCATTTCATTGAAGGTCGCCACACAGACGGCTATAATAAAACTGACATCAGGATGTTTCTCAATGCCGGATTCCGGCAGCTGAAGATGGAGGTATTACCATGAAACAGTGCAGTCACTGTCATGCCGAAATTCCGGATCAAAGCCAGTTCTGTCCCGAATGCGGACAGCGGCAGATTCCAGATTCCGATCAAACAGCAGCATCTCTCTGTCCGGTCTGCCGGGAACCAATCGTTCCGGGCAGCCGCTTCTGCGGCAGCTGCGGCCATCCGTTTCCCGCAGAAGTACCGGCAGAGCAGCAGGAGAGCGCCGCAGCGGACGATGCAGCCGCCGGGCCGGAGCCGGCAGCGGAATCGACCGGTGAACCCGTATCAGCGGCTGACGAGTCAGTCACCATTAATGAGGACCAAGTCGATGAAAATTACAGTGAGCCTGGAGA
>RZZF01000156.1 GCA_009929975.1 Clostridia bacterium | reverse complement strand
GTACATCTGCTGTCGATAGGACCGGATTGCGGCAGCCTGCTCATGGCAGTACACGCACCCTGATGTGCTTGGCATAAAGATATTCATACAAGCCTTCCGTACCGTGCTCCTTGCCGAATCCCGAAGCCTTGATGCCGCCATATGGCGCGTTGATGACACCGGGGTCAGGATTATTGACCGCCACATTGCCGGTGTTGATTTCCAGGGCACAACGCTCCGCGATCGTCAGGTTTTGGGTATAGACCATCGCGGCCAGTCCATACGGCGTGTCGTTGGCCAGGGCAATGGCTTCATCAATCGTATCGAACGGCATCACTCCGACAACCGGGCCAAAGGTTTCCTCACGCATCATCAGCATGTCCTGCCGAACATCCGCCACAATGGTCGGTTCAAACCAGAATCCTTTTTCACGTCCTTCGGGGATCCGTCCGCCGCAGCGCAATGACGCGCCTCTGGCCAGGGCGTCCTCAATATGAGCGACGACCGTTCTGCGGCCGCGGCCGGTACACATCGGGCCTAGGTCAGCCGGTTCATCCAGTCCGTCTCCGATGATCAGCTGACGTGTCTGCTCGGTCATCCGGTTGAGGAAGGTTTCATAGATATCGCGCTGAACATAAATCCGGTTGATCGCGATGCAGATCTGCCCCATGTTGCGGAATGAACGGCGGACGGCGCCTTTGACAGCTGCCTCAAGGTCGCAGTCATTAAAAACCAGCATCGGCAGGCTGCCGCCCAGTTCCATCGATGATTTGGTCAGATTGGCTGTACAGTAGCCAAGAACGGATTTTCCAACAGCGGTTGATCCGGTAAAGGCGACCTTTTTCACCCGCGGGTCGCCGATCAGGGCCGGGCCGATGGAAGCGCCGGATCCCGTCAGCGCGTTGACGACGCCGTCCGGCAGTCCGGCATCGGCCAGACAGGCAAGAAAAGCCAGCGGTGACAGCGGGGTTTCCGATGGCAGCTTGGCGACCAGAGTACAGCCGGCAGCCAGAGCGGCTCCGACTTTCCAGGCCAGCAGTTCGATCGGATAATTCCACGGTGATATCGCGGCCGCGACGCCGAGCGCCTGGTAGATAACCCGGCTGGTCGTGTTCTCCTCTTCATTGGCGATGATCTTGCCATGCACCCGTTCGCCTTCTTCAGCATAGAAGCGGAGAATATCGGCGCCCTTGACCACTTCGCCGGTCGCCTCCTGCACTGATTTCCCCTGTTCCAGCGACATCAGCCGGCCAATTTCATCTTTTCGCTCCAGAACGATCTGACTGGCATCCCGTAAAAAACGTCCGCGCTGAAACGGTGTCAGTGAGGCCCATACAGGGAAAGCAAGGTCAGCGGCCGAGATGGCCGCGTCAATATCGGCCGCTCCGGCAGCCGGAACCCGGGTCAGAACGGATTCATCACGCGGATTGATCACATCAAACGTATCCTGTGTGGCCGCGTCACACCACATGCCGTTGATCAGCATTTTATTTCGAGTCATCATCTTTCTCCCATCAGTCAACTTTGCAGGTCATCCAGAGAACCGTCAAAGGCAGGATGCCTGTCTGGCGCGTGGTGTGGAACTGGCCCGGCGGCACATACAGCGCGTCGCCCTGTTTGATCGGGTACTCGTCGTCACCGACCACCATGATGCCTTCACCGGAAATGACATAGTAGATCTCCTCCATGTCATCATGGCTGTGCCCGGTCGTTGTTCCGGTCGGATAGATCGTGGTATGGCCACAGGTCAAGCGCTGTGAAGGTCCGTTCAGACGGTCAATCAGGTAATAAGTGTCACGCAGAACCGGTTTGTCGCGATTCTCGACCCGGGCCCGCAAGCTGCGCGGATCTGTATCCGGTTCACGGTTTTCAGCGATATTGACGACATGTTTCATGGTAGGGTCCTCCTGTTTATTCTGTTTAAGATCGTTTCTGGCAGGATCATCCGCCGTTGTCACAGGCGAACAATATGAGCCGGCTTTCGTCCGGCGAGATAATCTGCGATGCCTTCGACCGCCTGCCGGGCAACCCTCGCGCTGCACTCAGTGGTCAACGCGGCCGCATGTGGGGTGAGTATCGTGTTCTGGCACATGATCAGCGGGTGGTCCGAAGGGAGCGGTTCATCAGCGAAAACATCCAGCGCGGCCCCGGCCAATCGGCCGTCCTGCAGCTGTTCAGCAAGTGCGGTCTCATCAATGAGGCCGCCACGTGCGGTATTCACCAGATAGGATCCCGGCCGGAGAAGTGCCAGACGCTCCCGGTTCATGATCAGCCTGGTTTCAGGAAGCAGCGGCATATGCAGCGACACGATGTCAGACTGCCGGCACAGAGCATCCGGTGAATCAACAAAAGTTATGCCCGGATGATCCGCAGGATAAGGGTCGTAGGCCAGAACGCTCAGGCCAAAGGCCAGACGCATCTTATCGGCGACAAGCCGGCCGATCCGGCCGCAGCCGAGCAGTCCCAGTGTCATGCCGTCAAGATCGTGACCAAGATTGCGCCGGCGGATCGCGAAATTACCCTGACGGATTGCCCGGTCGTACCAGGCCAGCTGCTTGACCAGCGCCAGAATCAGGGCGGCCGTATGTTCAGCGACGGTTTCGCTGTTGGCTGTCGGTGTGTTGAGGACGAGGACGCCTCGTTCAGCAGCCGCCTTCAAATCGATATTGTCGACTCCGACACCAGTCCGGCTGATCACTTTCAAATGGGGCGCGGCCATGATCCGCTCGCGCGTCATCTGGTAGGCGGTGCTCAGGAGCAGGGCTTGCGTGTCGGCCAGTTCACGGTCAAACAAGTCATCCTGATGATCAGGGACCGTCACGGTTCGGGCCTGCGCCCCGAGAAGATCAAGCAGCTCTTGATCCAGTTTTTTCGTCAGCAGAATTTTACTCATTTGATCAATCCTTCAGCCTGCAGTTTATGCTTCAACACGTCAACCGCCGCGTCAGGCAATGGCAGGAGCGGCAGTCTCGGATCGCCGCCGGCCAGACCAGCCAGGTCCATCGCCTTTTTTACCGCGGCGACGCCGCCGCTGCCGGACACCGTACTGTTCAGTTGCAGTACCCGGTCATTGAGAGCAAACGCGGCCTCATAGTCACGTGCCTCGGCCAGACGATACAGGTCAAGCACGAGGTCCGGAAAAATATTGGCGAGCGAGATCACGCCACCGGATGCTCCGGCAAACAGGCTGTTGAGAAAAAAGTTCGCCGAACCAGCCATCACATGGAAACGGTCTTTCACGGCCAGCAGGAATTTATCAATATTGCCGACTGAGCTGTCTTTGAGTCCGACAATATTCGGATGATCCGCCAGCCGCCTGATCAGCGCGACAGACAATGTGATCCCGCCGCAGAACTGAGGCGCGTTGTACACCAGACAAGGCTTTTCAACCTGATCGGCGACATCGGTAAAATAGCGGTATAAAGCATCATCCGTCATCTGTTTCTTGAAATAGGACGGCGGCAGCAGGGTGATGAAATCAGCCCCCATCGATGCGAATCGGCGGGCATAATCAATGGTTTCCCTGGTCGATTCAAAAATACAGCCGGCCATCACAACCTGGTGTTCGCCCTTTCCCTCAATGATGAGCCTGAGCACATCGATTTTTTCCTCGGCAGTCAGGCTTTTGTTTTCACCGTTTGAGCCAAGGGCCAGAAAACCGTGCAGGCCGCTTCCGGCATAAAAGCGCATATTGCGTTTGAGTCCTTCGCGGTCAACTTGTCCATCGGCAAGAAAAGGCGTGGTAATCGGTGCAAACACACCGGACAGTCGCTGATCCATGAATAACCTCCTTGGCGAATCGCCATCTGGCACAGTAGCCCGCGCGGGCCGCCTGATTTGATGAAATCGTTTACTCAAGATATCACACGCTTGAGTTATAATTGCAATAAACACTATGATTCTATATCTCATCCCACTTTTTTGCGAAAAACTTTTTTCCGCGCACTTATTATGCAATAATAAGGCAAACCCATCAAAGGAGAACAAACTGTGGCAGCTATGACCATCAAAGAAATCGCACGCATTTCAGGAGTTTCAATCGCGACTGTATCACGTGTTATCAATGAAACAAGTTACGTAAGTCCAGAAATTAAGCAACGAGTACGTAAGGTCATAGAAGAAAGCCAGTATGTACCAAATTCTGTCGCTCGCAGCCTCAGATCTGATAATACTTGGACCGTCGGTTCAATTATCTCCGATATTGCAAATAGCTATTTCAATATAATCGCAAAAGTATCTTTGGATCTCCTGCGTGAACAAAATTACAGTATGATAATCTGCTCAACCGAAGAAGATGGTGACCGCGAGCTTAATTATCTTCGTTTCCTTGATGGGCGCAAAGTGGACGGCATCATACTGAATTCAACTGGTAAAAATGATGACTACATTGCTACTTTAAGTCAACGAATGCCGATCGTCTTGCTCAATCGAAGAATCCGCAATCTCAATTTCCAAGGAGACTTGATTGACTCATCAAACCACGAGGGGAGTCGTTTGATTGTTGATCATTTAGTAAAACATGGTCATCAGAAGATTGGTGTTATAAATGGTGATCTTAACTTATCTACTGGACAGGAACGATTTGAGGGCTTCGTTGAGGCGATGGCCCAGCATGGCCTATCCGTCGAGAGTAACTATCCCTTCCGGTTTGACGGCAAATTTCATATGGATGAAGGCTTCGAGGGTGCACGTGTCCTCTGTGAGAAAAGCCAGCCGCCGACAGCGATCGCCGTCATGAACAACGCGATGGCCATCGGCGCGATGAAATATTTTAAAGCCCATCGGATCAGAGTTCCTGACGACATATCTCTTGTTGTTTATGGTGATATTTTTAATAGTGATATTTTATACGTCGAACCTGATTATGTAACACTGGATCCTTATATCATCGGACGTAAAGCTACAGAAATGATATTAGAGCGGATCAGGCAGCCTGATCTGCCGAACCGGGAGGTC
>RZZF01000155.1 GCA_009929975.1 Clostridia bacterium | reverse complement strand
CCTTGGCCTGCTGGGTCTTGTAGCCGCGGGTCTGCTCGGCCAGGAACAGCTTCTTCTGCGCCGCCAGCTTGGGCTCGCAGGGCTTCAACTCCTTGCCAATGCGCCCAACCAAATCATCCAGCCCTTGGAAGCACGCCTGGGCCGCCTCGTCGCGTTCCCGGACTGCGGCATGCAACGGAGAATCCGTGGCCAAGGTCTGCAAGAACGGCCCCGTCGCTTCATCCATCAGGTCAATCAGCAGCGGCGCCTGGCCCTGGCGAAATTCCGTGGCACAGGGCTTCGGGGTCAGATCCGGCAGCACCACGCCATTGGCACACATGAAGACCGGATTGATCCAATCCACCAGATCCTCACCAAAATCGCCGCCGAAGCCGAAATAAGTCGAACCGTTCTCGTTTCTGGCCGGAAGACACTTATCCTGCCAGTCCCAGATGAAGCCGCCCTGGAACAACTCATATTTTTCCGCCAGCTGCATCATCTGCTCAAATCCGCCACCTGAATTCGTGATCTGATAGGCATACTCAACCAGAACAATCGGCCGCTGGTCATGCGGATTGCCGATCATGCGCAGCAGCAGATCGACTGGTGGATACATCGTGCAGCGAATATCACTGGCGATCGCTCCCGGATCATTATTTTCATACTGTACCAGCCGCGACGGATCATATTGACGGATCCAGCCGGCCATCGCCGCGTGATTCGGTCCGTAACCGGATTCATTGCCCAGTGACCAGGAAATGATCGACGGGTGGTTCTTATGCTGCAGGACCATGCGACGGGCCCGTTCCAGCATCGCGGCGGACCATTCCGGGTCATTGGTCAGCGCGCCGGCCAGCCCGTGTGTTTCAAGGTTCGTTTCGCAGACGACCAGCAGACCGTACTGGTCACACAGATCATACCAGCGGTCATCATCCGGATAATGACTGGTCCGCACCGCGTTGAAGTTATGCTGTTTCATCAGCCGGATTTCAGCCACCATATGCTCTGTCGATACCGTCCGCCCGGTCGGCCAGGCGAATTCATGCCGGTTCACACCGCGGAAGATGACCCGCCGGTCATTGAGGCGGATCACATGGTCACGGATCTCGATCGTCCTGAAACCGACCGCACTGCTTTCACAGTCGATCACGTGATCATCCTGATCGAGCAGACTGAACACCGCCGTGTACAGCACCGGCCGGTCGCAAGTCCAGGCCATCACCTGATCGACCGTCATCTGAAAAGTCGCTGTCTGCGGCAGCGGTGTGACGGCCCGTCGGCTCATCCCGCTGCCCATCCCATAAATAGGCGCCGTCCGATCAATCGGGCGCTCCAGATCAAGGCAAATCCGCCCGTTCGGATCAAACAGCTGCAGCCGCATCCGCTGGTCAGCGAATCCCGATCGCCGATTGACCTGGCAGCGGGCGATCAGCTCACCATCACCCGATGGCAGCCACTTCGCCGTCAACTGGTAGTCGCGGATATGAAAGGCCGGTTTGCGTATCAGCCAGACTGAACGGAAAATGCCGGAAAGATGAAAATAGTCCTGATCCTCCAGCCATGTGCCATCCGCGAAACGCAGGACGATGACGGTGATCTCGTTCTCACCGGGCTGCAGATACGGCGCGATCTGAAACGTCGCGGCCAGTTTGCTGTCCTGTGAATATCCAACCGGCTGCCGGTTGATAAATAGATAGAACGCCGCTTCAACCCCGTCAAACTGCAGGAACACCGCGTCATCATCCGCATCCGGCGTATAGCTCAGAGTGCGCTGATAGACCCCGCAGGCCGTCTGCTGCGGAATAAACGGCGGATGATACCGCTCCATGATCCGCTGATGCCCGCGATCCTCAGGATCACGCAGGCTCGGCTTGATCAGGTACGGCTCGTCCCGGTCGGGCTGGAACGGATATAAGACATTCGTATAGACAGGATGACCGAAGCCCTGTAGCTCCCAGTTGCCCGGAACCGTGATCGACTGATTACAGACGATGGCTGCCACCGAAGACGGCAGATCAGCGATGCGGTCATAATAGGCAAATCGCCAGATTCCGTCCAGATTGACCCGGTTTGGCGACTGACGGCCGGACAACGCGGTCTGCTCATCCGGCCAGGCCTGCCAGCGGGCATGCGCCGGTTCACGGCCGATTTGTGTCACATGCTGATTCTGATAATCATCCTGCCGGTGAAATCCCTGAAAGATTGATGCGATCATGTTCCATCCTCCTAGCCTTATTCGCGCGACGGCGATACATCCTTATCTGCCAGCTGAAGCCGCCTTTCGCTTTTGTTGACGTCGCTGCCGATGCCGCCACCGCAAGTATAGCAAAAGTGCCATCAGCAAGATGCCGCTCAACGCGCCGCAGCTGTCGAGCACGACATCTCGAAACTCACCGCTGCGGCCCGGAACCGTGATCTGATGCAGTTCATCCGTCACGGCATACACGATGCTGATCAGCCAGGCCAGCAGCAGTTCAATCCGCCCGGGCGGCCGTGAGACACGCAGCGGTCGTGAAGTACTTGGCGGCCGTGAAGTACTTAGCGGCCGTGACTGCCGGACAGCCGTCAATGTCAGCATCCCCAGCACGGCATAGACTGCAAAATGGGCGGTTTTACGGATAAAATGGTGAAAATAATCCAGATCAAGACTGAGATCCGGCATCAGCCGTGTCAATTGGTCAACCAGCCAGCCAAGCAGACCGCCGCTGATCGCCGCCGATTCATCGGCCGGCTGTGCGGAAAAGAGAAAAATCAGTACCATCCAGGCCACGACGGGCAGCCAGACGAGCACGGTGCGCCAGACGCGCTGGTTCAGCCGCATGCCGGATGGATCGTATGACGGGCGCTCGGTCATGTGTGAACTCCTCAGAAGACTATGTTCAATCAGGATTAACCGGACAAATTCATGTAAGTACCGGCGGTATAACGACAATCTCGTTCTATTATACTTGAAAAGCACCCTGGTACAATCGCCGCTTGACGATCCCCTTGTGATTCGCTAAAATTGACAACAATCGGCTGAAGCCGGTTGAGCCAGTCAGAAGACTGCAGACACAGATTAATGAACCGATGAGCGAGAGCTGGCCATTCAACACGGCTGGTTTTCTGAATACCGCATGATGGATGCCACGAAGGCCCAGATGTCCAGACGGACATGCCTGCGTGGTATTTATTTGTCTAAAATGAGGAGGATCACCATGAACAACAGAATGTCTGTCCGCAACCTGGTCCTGGCCGCGATGTTTATCGCGCTCGGCCTGCTCCTGCCTTTTGTCACTGGATCGATTCCGGCCCTCGGCGCACGTTTTCTGCCGATGCATCTGCCGGTCTTGATCGCCGGATTCGTACTCGGCGGGCCGCTCGGGTTCGTTGTCGGTCTGATCACGCCCTTGCTGCGCAGCCTGATGATGGGTGGCATGCCGCCGCTGTACCCGACGGCGATCGCCATGAGCATCGAGCTGGCTGTCTATGGACTGATGACTGGCGTGCTCTATCGCCTGCTGCCGAAAAAGATCCCCTTTATCTACGTCGCCCTGGTGATCGCCATGATCGTCGGACGAATTGTCTGGGGCCTCGCGACCTTCGCCCTGATGGGACTGGCCGGCAACGCCTTCACCTGGCAGATGTTCATCGCCGGTGCGTTCGTCAACGCAATCCCCGGGATCATCGTCCAGATCATCCTCGTCCCGCTGATCGTCATCGCCCTGAAAAAAGCCCATTTAATCGACCGCCCGTCAACGGCCCGCTCATAAGATGACACATCAGTCCAACCACAACACAGATCATATCAAAGACCAAAACACAGACCCTATCACGGCATTATACCAGGAAATGCGGCCGCTTCTGCTCGCCCAGGCCGGCCGCACCCTGGAAGAACTCTCGCAGACCCTGCGCGCCCTCCGCGACCTGGCCGACACCCTGGAGGGTCGGCCGCAATCGCTCATCTTCGGCAAGGAGCCCGCCCGTGATGAATAAGCCCTGTCCCCTGCCCCGTTTCCTGATCGCCGCCCTGCTGGCAACGATCCTCACCGGCTGCGCCGCACCGCCGGCGCCGGTGGTCTACCACAGCCTGCTCGGTGCGGACACCGGCGCAGCGGCCGCGGTCCGCGCGGACGGCCCGGCCGTGGTGGTCGGGCCGGTGAGCGTGCCGGACCTGCTGCACAACACCCGGCTCGCCACCGGCAGCGACGGCCGCTTTCAGCTGGCCGAGCACCACCGCTGGGCCGGGGCCGTGGACCGGGAGATCGGCCGCGCCCTGGCCGAACGGCTGGCCGCGGACCTGGCCACCGAGCGGGTGAGCCTCTTTCCGCAAGCGCCGGCGACCAAAACCGCCTGGCGGGTGCAGGTCGAGGTGCTCGCCCTGGACGGCCTCCCCGGGCAATGGGCCCGCCTGGAGGTCCGCTGGACCCTCCTGGACCCGGACGGCACCGGGCCGCGCACCCGCCGCGGCGACTACCGCCAGCCCCTCACCGAACCCGGGCACGCGGCCTGGGTGGCCGGCCAGCGAACCAACCTCGCCCGGCTCGGCGCGGACATCGCTGCCGCGATCCGCGCACCGGAGCGACCCTAGGCAAGGCCAGGAAGGACGCACCTGAATGCCCTGCACCAGCCGAACCGGAGACCAGTGACCGCATGAATGCGCATCCCCCTGAAATCGCCCGCACCACCCTGGGTGTGCTCTGTATCGGCCTGCTGATCGTTGCCAGTTTGTGGGTCCTGCGCCCCTTCCTGTTCGCCCTCGGTTGGGCGGTGATGATCGTGGTTGCCACCTGGCCCTTCCTCCTGAGCGTGGAGAAGCGCTGCGGCAACCGGCGCTGGGCCGCGGTGCTGATCATGACCCTGACCCTGCTGCTCTTTCTCGTCATTCCGCTCTCGTCCGCCAGCCTCACCATCCTCAAACGAACCGGCGATCTGGCGGCCCTGGTCGATGCCGTGAAAACGGTGCGCATCCCCTCGCCGCCGGATTGGTT
>RZZF01000154.1 GCA_009929975.1 Clostridia bacterium | reverse complement strand
GGCATCCTCGGGATCGGCAACACTGACCAGGCGCGGCCGGAATTCGCGAATCTGCTCTTCCAGCCGGTCGATCTGGTGGCCGGCCGACAACGCGGCGACCGGGCGGTCCAGATGGCGGCAGACCGCAAGGGTCTGGCTCCCGATCGATCCGGTCGATCCGAGAATGGCAATTGGTTTTCCAGGCAAAAAATCACTCCTCAAATCAGAATCAGCTGATCAGAAAATTATAGGCCACGGCCAGAACAAGTGCAAACGGCAAGGTCAGCAGCGCGCTGTCGAAACGATCCATCACGCCTCCGTGTCCGGGCAGCAGATGGCCGAAATCCTTAAGGCCGCAGCAGCGTTTGATCCCGGAAGCCAGCCAGTCGCCGAACTGCGCGGCGACACTGAGCAGCAAAGGCGCGATCAGCGCGATCGTCCAGCGCAGCCAGGCCGACCGGGCATCGGCCGACAGCCAGAGAAGCAGCGGCGTCAGCAGTACGACACTGCCGGCCAGACCGCCGACAAATCCGGCGACGGTTTTTTTCGGACTGATCCGCGGAACAATTTTTCGCCGCCCGAAAAGAGATCCGGCAAAAAAAGCGGCGACATCTGAGACCCACGGGGAAAAAAGACCGATGACAAACCAGACCCAGCCCTGCTCAAATTGAAACAGGAGCACGGCTCCGGCAGTCAGCGGCAAGGTCAGATAAGCAAGCAGGGCCGCTCCGACCAGAGCGGCCGGCAGCTGATCCGGCCCCGACCGGATTAAGCTGACGATCAGGATAAGCAGCATGAGCAGCCAGAGCAGGCCGCTGAGCAGCGATATTGCATGTGATACCGGAAGACCGGCTGCCGCCAGGAGCGGAACGATGAGCAGCAGGATCAGGCCGCTGTGCACAGCCAGCCGGGACGGCCCCGGCGACTGGCCGGCAAAGGCGGCAGCCAGTTCAGCAGAAGCCAGCCAGTGGACCAGCAGCAGAAGCATCAGCGGCAGATAAGGCCACCAGTAGCCCGGAAGCACCAGTGCGGCCATGACCAGAGCAAACACGACTCCGGTTAAAACACGTTGTCTCACTTTTCTGTTACCCCTCCAAACCGTCGTTCACGCTGCTGATAGGCCTGCAGGGCCGCGTCCAGGTCCTGCTCGGAAAAATCAGGCCACAGGACATTGGCAAACCACAATTCTGAATAGGCAGACTGCCAGAGCAGAAAATTGGATAGCCGTTGTTCACCGCTCGGCCGGATGATCAGATCAGGGTCAGGGATATCCGGCAGGTACAGTGCCTGCTGGATGGACGATTCATCGATCGCTTCAACCGGCAGTCCACCGCTGGCGACCTGTTCGGCCAGCCGGCGGCAGGCATGGACCAGTTCGCGCCGCCCGCCGTAATTGATCGCGATGATCAGCTGCATCCGGTCCCTGCCCGCGGAATCGAGTTCCGCCCGTTCAATGATCTCCCTGATATTCGCGGGCAGCCCGGCAAGATCGCCGGAGAAGCGCACACGGATCCCCTCCCGGGCCAGTTCCGGATCGTATCGGGTGAAGAATTCGACAAAAAGCTCCATCAGGGTATGGACTTCATGTTCAGGCCGGCTCCAGTTCTCCGTAGAAAACGCGTAGACCGTCAGAAATTCAATCCCCCGCTGTCCGCACATGCGGCACAAATCCTGCAGTTTCTCGGCGCCCGCTCGGTGGCCGGCCTGGCGCGGCAAGCCGCGCTGTCTGGCCCAGCGGCCGTTGCCGTCCATGATCACCGCCAGATGGCGCGGGACGGTTAACTGAGAAGCAGCCGGCAGATCATCTGCCGGCCGCCTGTTTTCCAGTTTATTCTGATCATGACGCAATCGACGGCCGAGGCTGAACCAGCGAAGCCATTGATTGAATAATCGCATCGGCGTATCCTTTCATGGATCAGCCGCTTTTCCGCTTTGCATCCGGGACGCAGACAGCAGATCAGCCGGATCCGGTTCAGATTTCCATCAGATCCTTCTCTTTTTCAGCCGCGACCTTATCAATATTCTCGATATAGCCGTCTGTCAGTTTCTGAATTTCCACTTCAACTTCCGCCAGGCCGTCTTCCGTCAGTTCCTTTTTCTTGAGATGGCCGCGGAATTTGTCGAGCGCTTCACGGCGGATATTGCGAATGGCGATTTTGGCGTCTTCAGCTTCGCGATGGACCGTCTTGACCAGATCTTTGCGCCGTTCTTCCGTCAGTGCCGGAAAGACCAGCCGAAGCATTTTGCCATCATTCGTCGGGTTGATGCCGAGATCGGACGCCTGAATTGATTTTTCGATGATCTTCAGGGTTGAAGGATCCCATGGGGTGATCGTGATCATCCGGGGTTCCGGGACCTGGATATTCGCCACCTGATTGATCGGTGTCTGCACGCCGTAATAATCAATGGCCAGACGGTCGAGAACCTTGGGATTGGCCCGGCCGGCACGGATCGCGTTCAGGTTTTCCTGCAGGACATGAACCGATTTTTCCATTTTTTCAGCATATGGCTTATAGGTCGCTTTACTCAGCTCGATGATCGCCATGATAATACCTCCAGAGACATGATACTCAGTCCATTATAGCCGATCGGCCGGACACAGGCAATCGCGTCAGTTGACAATCGTGCCCAGGTTCTCGCCCATCGCCATGCGGATGATATTTTCGGGATCCTCAATGCTGAAGACGGCAATCGCGATCTGATTGTCGCGGCAGAGGGCGGCCGCCGTCGCGTCCATGACACCCAGACTCATCTGCAGTACCTGGTCATGGGTGACGGTCTCAAAACGGCGGGCATCAGGGAACTGGCGGGGATCCTTGTCATAGACGCCATCGACCATGGTCGCCTTGAACATGATGTCCGCTTCGATTTCCGAAGCCCGCAGCGCAGCGGCGGTATCGGTCGAAAAAAACGGGTTGCCGGTACCGCAGGCGAAAATGACCACGCGGCCCTTCTCCAGATGGCGGATCGCGCGTTTACGGATATACGGCTCAGCGATCTGACGCATTTCAATCGCGCTGAGGACCCGGGTGACGGCACCGGCCTGCTCAAGGGCATCAGACAGGGCGAGCGCGTTGATCGTTGTCGCCAGCATGCCCATATGGTCCGCTGTGACCCGATCCATGTCACGACTGGCCCGGCCGCGCCAGAAATTGCCGCCGCCGACCACAATACCGATTTCAACACCGCTCTGTGACAGGTGATGAATCGTATCGCCGAGACGATGCAAGGTATCATTGCAGATCCCCTGGCCATGAGGTCCGGCCAGCGACTCACCGCTGATTTTCAGTAAAATACGCTTATAAGCAGGTGCCATTTGGATCTCCTCCCAGTCGTTGATCATTCTCTGAGCAAAAAAAAGGGGCATGATCGACATGCCCCTTTCAGGTTTTACTGAACTTGTTTCATAACCTCATCGGCAAAATTATCTTCACGCTTCTGCAGTCCCTCACCCATTTCATAACGGGTAAAGCGGCGAATGGAGATGTTCTCACCGATTTTAGCGATCATTTCCTTGACAACTGTCTCAATCTTCTTGGAATCATCCTTGACATAAGCCTGGTCAAGCAGACAGTTCTCTTCATAGAATTTGGTCAGACGTCCCTCGACGATCTTGTCGACGATCTTTTCCGGTTTTCCTTCATTCAGAGCCTGGTTGCGCACAATCGTCCGCTCTTTCTCAATCTCTTCCTGCGGAATCTCATCCCGGGAAACCCAACGTGGTGACATCGCGGCGACCTGCATGCCCAGATCACGGACAAAACGCTGGAACTCTTCATTTTTCGCGGCAAAGTCGGTTTCAATGTTGACTTCGATCAGAACGCCGACGCGTCCGCCGCCATGGATATAGGCATCAACAATTCCTTCCGCCGCCACACGTGACGATTTCTTATCCGCTGAGGCAATTCCCTTTTCACGCAGCCAGGCGATCGCTTTTTCGATGTCCTGGTTGTTTTCGGCGAGTGCCTTTTTGCAATCCATCATGCCGGCGCCGGTTTTGGCGCGCAGCTCTTTAATCAGTTCAATTGATCCTGCCATATGACATACCTCCTGCAGCATCAGGCATCGGCCTGCTTACGCTTCGTCTTCTTCTACTTTATCGGCTTCTTCAGCGCTGATCAGTGCTGCTTCACCGACCTCATCCATATCAATCTGCTCGCCCTGACGTCCCTCGAGAACGGCGTCGGCCATTTTGCCGGCGATCAGTTTGACCGCGCGGATGGCGTCATCGTTGCCGGGGATGATATAGTCGACTTCATCCGGATCACAGTTGGTATCGACGATGCCAACGATCGGGATATTGAGACGGCGGGCTTCCAGTACGGCGATATGTTCCTTGCGGGGGTCAACAACAAAGACACAGCTCGGCAGGCCGCTCATGGTCTTGATACCGCCGAGGTTCTTGTCCAGTTTTTCCTGTTCCAGTTTCAGTTTGGCGACTTCCTTTTTCGGCAGGACGTCAAAAGTCCCGTTATCGGCCATCGCTTCAAGTTCCATCAGGCGGGCAATCCGCTTTTTGATGGTCGTGTAGTTGGTCAGTGTGCCACCCAGCCAGCGGTTATTGATGAAATACATGCCGCAGCGTTCGGCTTCCTCACGAATGGAGTCCTGAGCCTGTTTCTTTGTTCCGACAAAAAGGACAGAACCGCCGCTCATCGCGACCTGGCGCACAAACATGTAAGCATCTTCAACCTTGCGGACGGTCTTCTGCAGATCGATGATGTAGATGCCATTGCGCTCTGTGTAGATGTACTCCGCCATTTTGGGGTTCCAGCGGCGGGTCTGATGTCCGAAATGGACACCGGCTTCCAGTAACTGTTTCATACTGATTACGGCCATGATTGATTTCCTCCTGTTTTTTACCTCCATGGGGCAGCCACCACTGCTTGAGCAGCCGGCAACAGGCCTGTTTCTTCCCCATGTGTGTTTTTTGGGCCTTGGCAATTGTAACATGACGGAGCGGGTTTGGCAACTCTCAACATCGCCCGGACCGCACCGGCTGACGCGGACCGATTG
>RZZF01000479.1 GCA_009929975.1 Clostridia bacterium | reverse complement strand
CCATCGGCAGCCGAGACTCCCCGGGCCAGATACATCTGACGATAGGCTTCAGCTTCAGAAACCGTGACCGGATCAGCCTGGCTGAAATTGGCCATCGGGATCTGCATGGACGCGGCCGCTTCAGCAAAGCCGCAGATCCGCGCGGCGCGCTCGGGTGTGTCAATAGCCGGTGAATCACCGTAGCTGAGTTTGACATCCAGCCGGCGCAGACAGGCTGCCAGAGCCGCGAACACTTGCGGGTGGGGGGTGACAGCTTTATCGGGATGAACGGCTGCCAGCATATTAGGCTTGATCAGAATATTCTCACCTGACTGGATGACAGACGAAAGATCAAGCTGATCAAAAGCCGCCTGCAGATGCCGCTCAAGCAGGTCTCTGTCATATCCATCCTGCTGGATCAGGACCAAGTGGGTCATTGTCATCTCCATAACCGCGGCTCATGGGAAGAGTGCTCAAATGGCCTGCCGGCCGCCGCTGCCTGATGGTTTATTATAGCACAGGAAAACCGCCTGACGAGCATGGCCGGCCCGGACGGATACGGGCTGGCCGGCGATAATCGTTCGACAGTTTGCGCCAATATGGGAATATCTGCCGGTCTTTCATGTATCTGTTGTGATGACGGTCATCATCCGTTAAAATGACCTTGGGCCTGTTTATGTCATCATGAACAGAACCCGTTTACAGGAGGGGTATATTCAATGGATTTTCATATGCTGTTCGGGCTGCTCGGTGGTCTCGCCCTGTTTATCTACGGTATGCAGCAGATGGGCGAAGGTTTGCAGAAATCGGCAGGCGACAAGATGCGGGCCATTCTGGCGATGCTGACCGGAACCACGCTGAGGGCAGTCATTATCGGCGCTCTGGTCACCATGATCGTGCAGAGTTCTTCCGCGACGACCGTCATGGTGGTCGGATTTGTCAGCGCCGGGCTGATGACATTACCGCAGGCCGTCGGTGTCATCATGGGTGCCAATATCGGCACCACCCTGACCGCCTGGATT
>RZZF01000153.1 GCA_009929975.1 Clostridia bacterium | reverse complement strand
GCCTATGCCTGGTCGGGCTCCATCTATATCCCGATCATCATGCATATCATTTTCAATTTCCTCGGCAGTATCGTCCCGTCTCTGGTGGCTGACCAGGAGACGGCGTCGATGATCGTCAGCCTGTCGGAAATCGCGTTTGTACTGGTCGGCGCTCTGGCGCTGGCCTATATGTACATGAGACGCCGGCGTTCAGCCGCTTTTCCCGTTATCGATTCGCAGGAGGTTGCCACCTATGATCAGGTATGAAGGAAGTCTCGCGCTTCCCGCCGAATATCGCCCGGATCTTGATATCCGTGAAACAGAGATCGCGATCAAGATGATCAAGGATCAGTTTGAAGACCAACTGGCTGATACTCTGAACCTGACACGCGTGTCCGCGCCACTTTTTGTCCGTCCGGAGACCGGTCTGAATGACAATCTGAACGGGATTGAACGGCCTGTAGATTTTACGATCCGTGAACTGGCCGCCGATGTGGAAATTGTCCATTCATTGGCCAAATGGAAGCGCATGGCGCTGGCCCGATATGGCTTCAGGCAGGGAGAAGGCCTGTACACCGATATGAACGCGATCCGCCGTGACGAGACACTCGATAATCTGCACAGCGTTTATGTGGATCAATGGGACTGGGAGCTGATCATCAGCAAGGAACAGCGGCAAATGGATACCCTGCGTCAGGCGGTTGAGGAAATCTACCGCTGTCTGCTGCGAACGGAGAATCATGTCGGACGGGCCTGGCCGTGCCTGCGCCGTAAACTGCCGCCGGAGATCACGTTCATCAGCACCAGGGAGCTGGAAGCCCGCTGGCCTGATCTTGAGCCTCAGGAACGTGAACATCGGATCTGCCGGGAAGCAGGGGCTGTATTTCTAACTCAAATCGGCCTGCCGCTGTCCAATGGCCGTGCACATGACGGAAGAGCTCCCGACTATGATGACTGGCAGCTCAACGGCGACCTGCTGCTCTGGTTCCCTTTGCTTGAACGTTCCTTCGAGATATCGTCCATGGGCATCCGGGTTGATGAGGAATCGCTGAAAGAGCAGCTGGAAGTGTCCGGCTGCCAGGAGCGGCAGCATCTGCAATTTCATCGCCGTGTGCTGGAGGGGACGCTGCCCTATACAATCGGCGGTGGTATCGGCCAGTCCAGACTCTGTCAGTTTTTTCTGGATAAGGCTCATATCGGTGAAGTTCAGGCATCAACCTGGCCGGACTGGATGGTCGAAAAATGTCAGCAGAACCATATGTATCTGTTGTAATATGATGACGATCCGGCGGCTGAGTATTCTGGAGGCTGTGTCTTGCTGACGCTTCGATTATGGCACAGATTTAAAAAAAGAACGATTGCCGTCGTTGCGGTTGTCGTTGGCCTGACTTTGCTCTCCGGTGTGCTGCTGGCGCTTTACGCGGCCCGTCTTTCAGGGCCTGCCCGTCTCAGCCATATCGTCGTCACAGCGCAGAACCAGCGTCAGCAGGTTCTGGGCAGCGGTCTTTCCGTCAGCCAGATATTATCAGCGAACTGGCTGTCAGATGCTTCTTTTGAACCGTTTCATTTCAGTCATGCTGTCGCCCTCCATCAGGGTTCTGAGGCGACACTGACGGCTTCATCAGCCGATACCAGCGCCGGGCAGTTCGGCGACGGCTTTTTTGACCAGGCTCATGCACGTGTTCTGGGGTGGTCCGAATCCGGCCTTGTCCAGAAAAAGACAGGCCGTGTCGTGTCCTTTGGCCTGAATCGTGTCGGGCAATTTAAGTTGACTGATCTGCCGCCGGAATGGCCCACCGGAACCCAGCTGCATGATTTTGCCTATCGGGACGGCATCACATTGGCCACGGGTGACCGCGGCCTTCTGCTCTATCAGTCAGCCGGTTCACTGCCGCAGGTGATCGATCTTGAACTTTCTTCCGACCTTGTCGCGGTCGACAGCTATGACGATGGCTTTATCCTGATCAGCCGTGACGGACAGGTCTGGCAATCCGCGGATGGCCTTGACTGGCAGCTGCTCGCGGCGACGGATCTGCGTTCTGCGATTGACCTCGCGCTGTCCGACGACGGGCATTATGTCGCGGTCAGCACCGAAGGCCATATATTAAGCGGATCGGTCGGGCAGGTGCCCTATCTCCTGCGTGGACTCAGCGGTGCCGGACTATCGACGGCTGCCTGGGGAAACGGACGGTATGTCATCGCCGGTCAAGAGGGTCAGATCTTTACTTCAACCGGCGGCCTGATCTGGCAGCCGGTCCTGCTTGAAACTGAAGATGACTGGAACCGTGTGGTTGAACATGATGGCACATTCATCCTCGCCGGAGACAAGGGCCAGGTCGCGAGCAGTGACAATGGAAAATCTTTTCAGCTGACACGGACCGGCCAGACACATGATCTGATTGACCTGGTCATGTTGTCGTCCCGACAGATCATCGCGCTCGATCAGCAGAGCCGCTATCATATTTCGAGCGATGGCGGCCGGACGTTCATTCCATCCACCATTGAAAACGAACTGCACAGCCGCAGAATTGCCCTGGTCGACCGAGATCGCCTGATCAGCTCAGGGTATGACGGGCAGTTCGGTACGGCGCGCCTGGTAGCTGAGATTCAACTTGATTCTGCACTAAAGCAAGGCGAGTACCAGACGGGAGACATTCTGTTCCTGGAGCGGTCTGCTCTGGAAATACCTGAAACACATCTGTTGCATGATGCACAGGACGAAGCGGGTTATTGGCAGTATTCCGGCCCCGGTCTGATCGGAAAAAGCAGCGATGACAATGCCCCGGGTGGTGGGGAGGCCGCCTTGCTGATCCAGCGCGATGATCTGCCGGCCGGTGATGAGCCCAGCATTGTGTCGCAGGCGCTTCCGAAATCGCTGATTGAACAGACAGGCCGCAATGAGATCTATACGTTTGAACTCTGGCTCAAACAGGATCAGATCAGTCATGGGAATGTAAAAGTTTGGCTTTCCGGCCTGTTTGAGCCGGTCGGAACCGAGTTTACGAAAGTCGGATCAACCTGGCGGAAATACACCTATAGTTTCGTCCTGCCTGTCACCCGGGCGGCTTCAACAGAACCGGTCCAGTTCAATATCGCCTATGAAGGGGAAGGGAGTCTCTGGGTCGACCGGGTCATTTTCGGTCGGACGGCAGAAAAAGCGGATCTTTTTCCCGAAACAGCCGATCAGATCGTCCGTCAGGCTGAACCTTCTGTTTTGCGTCTTGGTTTCATGCCGATTGGTCTGACCGGCATGGCACCGGACAGCTGGTCCTTACCGCTGGGCAATGAGAACACCGTGGTATTGCCGGATGGCCGTGTCAGCGCGGCCGCTCCCCGCTCTCTGGCGGCCGGCCTGCAGCTTGCATCGGCCGCCGGGGCTGATCCCTGGATCGTGATCGATGCCCATGTCAGCGAAAATGAATTACTTCATCTGATTGAATATCTGGCCGGACCGATCAGTGAGCCATATGGCAGGTTACGCCAACAAAGTGGTGCGATTCTGCCGTGGACTGACCGTTTCAACCGCCTGTATCTGGAAATTACCGACTTGGATGGGATCATGGGCCCGGACCGGCTGAAGGCGGACTTCGTCAATCTGGTGATCGAGACCATTCAGCGATCGCCATATTATCAGGCTATCAAACAGCAGCTGGTCTTTATTGACGGGTTTACCTATCAAGATGGCATCATGCTGTCATCTGCTGATTACCATGCGGCCGACCTGCAGATTCCACTTGTCAGAACTGAAGAGATGTCAGCCGTCGATCTGATTGACAACGCTTATGATCGCTATATCAGCCAGATGCCCCGTCTGCCGGAACGCCCGGGCCAGCAGCTGACAGAGATGATTCGATCAGCTGCCTGGCAGAATGCTGGATCACAACCCCTGTCACTGGCCCTTCTGACTCATTTTCTGCTGGCTGATGTCGGCCAGCAGACCGCCGTCACAAATCTGGATATCCAGCTGGATGATACGATGAATCGTCTTGATGGGCGACATTTGCAGGCGACAAAGCTATCAGCCCGCTTAGTCGGTGGAGTTCCGCTTCAGGTCAGGATCAGCGAGCAGGGTGATTCCGGTCCTGATCCATCTTCACCGGCACAATCTGATCCGGGTCTGATCGCGTATGGATTCAGCTGGGCGGATACCATGGCTCTACTGATTTTGAATGTATCAGAGCATCCTCAGGAGTGCCTGATATCATCTGATCTGACGTGGCAGGATGCGGATATTTATAAATATGATGCTGCTGGCCTGATGCTCGACCAGCAGACATACCGGCGAGCGAATCAGAGAATTACCCTGCTGCCAGGCGGTGCCGTTTTACTGGAAAAGCGCTTGACACCGGATAATTGAGTCGATATAATAATCAAGCACTTGGGTGGTTAGCTCAGCTGGTTAGAGTACTTGCTTGACATGCAAGGGGTCGTTGGTTCGAGTCCAATACTACCCACCAGGCAAAGCCGTTGAAACTAGGACGTTTCAGCGGTTTTTATTTTGTTCATAGTGATATCTCCGGTTTCAGCCATTTGGCTTGAGCGCTTTCCCATCTGGCAAAAATCATGGCAGCTCTGCAGGATGCAGCATGTCAACCCTGAAATGGTGATGATCTATCCACCCGCTTTGCTGATCAATCCGGTTTTCGTTCCTGCTTCAGCGGAACATTACCGAGGTGTTTCAACTTGAAACCGTTCTTTTTATATTCCGTGTAATCAAACGCGTCCATTTCATCGATCGCCAGCTTGTGAAATTCGTAAAAATTGGGCCACCACTCATATCCGGAACCAAGCTCTGCGTTCAGATACGCTTCGGCAATATCGATGCCCATCTCCGGCGCGACATAAAAGGCACCCATCGCCAGTACATTGACGCCATTGCCGGTCATCGCCCTTAACCCCGCCGGAACGGACTCCACGACTCCGGCATGAACATGCGGGCACTTGCTGGCCGCGATATGGATTCCCATCCCGGTTCCGCAGAAAACCAGCGCACGTTCAAATTCCCGTTCAGCGATCAGCGATCCCACGCGCAGCCCGACCCGATGAAACATCAGATCCGGA
>RZZF01000152.1 GCA_009929975.1 Clostridia bacterium | reverse complement strand
GATCGTCGGGCCGAGATCGAACTGGAAGCCGTCAAATTCGACCACACCCATGCGGCCACCGGCCCGTTCGTTCTTCTCATAAATCTCGACGGAAAATCCTTGCTGCTGCAATCGGATCGCACTGGCCAGGCCACTGACACCGGCACCGACGACCAGGACCTTTTTCTTACTCATGGTCTGTGTTGTCATGGAACTCGTCCTCTCCCTGATCTTTCTCTGTTCTCTTTTTTCGCATCGTTACCGGCGCAGTGCCAAACAGGATGCCTTCCTCCGTAGCCTCCCGCTCCATGATCATGAGTTCCCGGGCAATGGTCGTGACATTGCGCAGGACCGTTGGATCCTGGATATCCGGGACAGGTCGGCCGGTGATTTTCCGGTGATGGCTGTAGTTTTTCCACAGGCTGCCCGTGATCCGCTTCAATGTGGAGGGGCGGCGCAGCACATCACTCACATCACGGCGGAATTTTTCCGCGATTTCCGGATCCTCGCTGCCGCCGCCCTCCTGAGGCCTTTCACCCGATAAATCGGACGTCCCGGAGTTGTCAACGGAAAGATAGGCCGTCAGTTGCGCGTAAAGCTTGCGGGGGTCAATCTGGCTGGATCGCAGAATTCTCATCGCGACGCTTTCACCTTCACGAATCATCCCCATCAGCAAATGCTCAGGCTGGATGATATCACTGTGCCGGACCCGTGACTCATAAGCCGCCAGTTCCATGACACGACGGGTTCGCGGTGTAAACATTGCCATGATTTTATCCGGCTCCAGCTCCTCAACCGGTTCAGAGTCATCAGGTTTCTGTGAATTCATCTGCTGCAGAACCGTCTTGATCTTCTCAATCGTCAATCCCGATTGGTTGAGCAGATCGCCAGCATAACCGCTGTCCTCTTCCATGATCCCGGCGAGCAGATGTTCGGTTCCCAGGTAATTGAGTCCGAATGACCGGGCCAGACGGTAGGCCGCCACGAGAACACCGCCGCTTCTTTCTGATAAACGCATCATCATGATTTATTCCTCCAGATTATTGATTCAACAGGCTGCGGATTGTTTCCGCTCTCGCCTGATCCCGTTCTTCGGGTGTCATCAGTCTTCCATGTGCTTTCTGGATACTGGCCGGCCCGATTGCCGACTGCATCCGGTTGATGTCTTCAGTTTTGACTTGATCGATGATACCGAGCGCGATACCCAGCCGCAGGTCTGACAACAAAGCAAACGCTTCTTCCGATGGCATCAGCCTGGCATGCCGCAGGATGCCGTAAGCCCGCATGACACGGTTTTCCAAAAGCAAAGCAGACTGTTCATGCAGGACACGGCGGTTATGCCGTTCCTGTTCAATGATCTGCTGCAGCATCTGCTTGAGGTCACTGATCAGCTCTGTTTCACTTGAGCCCAGCGTCAGCTGGTTTGATATCTGATACAGATTCCCCTGGCTTTTGCTGTGTTCACCATAGAGTCCGCGGACCACGAATCCCATTTTCGCCAGACTTTCAGCGACCTGACGCATCACACCGCTCATCGTCAGAGCGGGCAGATGGGCCATGACCGATGATCGCATACCGGTACCGGTATTCGTCGGGCAGGCAGTGAGAAATCCATAAGTGTCGCTGTACGCGATCGGCAGCTGTTCTTCCAGACGGATCGCCGCGGTTTCTGCTGCACGATAGGCCGCTTCCAGATCAAGACCCGGGCGCATCGACTGTATGCGGATGTGGTCTTCTTCATTGATCATGATTGACACCGACTCATCTCGTCGGATCATGACCTTATGATATTGTTTGGCCACCACCAGTTCCTCGCTGATCAGCCGTTTTTCCACCAGCGCCATCTGATCTTCCTGGCTCATTTCGTCGAGTTCCAGTACCAGGTAATCCTTTTTCAGCGACTCATCACCATCGAAAAAGCGCTCCGAGATAAGGGAGGCCGCCTCTCTGGCCTGATCGCGGCTCATACGGTGGGGAAATGGCAGTGTCTCGAGATTCCGGGCCAGACGGACCCGGCTGCTGATGATCACATCACTGTCAGGCCCGGCTTCTGCATACCAGCTCATGTGGTCTCCTCCTTCTCCTGACGCTGCTTGGCTTCCAGTGAGTGGATCTGATCGCGCAGACCGGCCGCTCTCTCATAATCTTCCTGTTCAACCGCGGTTTTGAGCTTATGCCGCAGTGTCTCCAGCCGGACGGCATCCGACGGTGGCCCAAGCGGAGCTGCCGCGGTGTCTGCCACGGCACTGACCGCTTCTGCCGTTTCCGTCTGATGGCCTGACCGCTTCTTGCCGTGATGACGGATATTCCCCTGGACACGGCGGAATACGGGATCAAGCCGCTCAGAAAAAGCATCGTAACAATGGCTGCAGCCGAAAAGACCGGTCTTGCGGAAATCCTGATAGCTCAATCCACAGGTCGGGCAAATCAACTGTTGACCACCACCTGGTCCGAATTCCGGAATGCCGCCGGCCGGATTGAAAATATTGCCAACCGTCAGCGGGGCGCTGCCGAACATCTGGTTGAGATAGCTTTTCATCTGCTGTCCCAGGTTCTGTTCAGACGCACAGACCTCACAAAGATGGTATTCCTTTTTTTGACCCTGACGGGTCTGTTTCAGGTGAATCGTCGCTTCTCGCTCATGACAGATCTGGCACAGCATCCTGCTCACTCCTGTCCAACCATCAAACTGGTCAGCATATTTTTAAGAATTGTCATTCTGGTCCGATCTTTCAAATCGGCGGGCAGATCCGACAGCGAATGGTCCGAGACAGCGGCGGTCAGCAGTTTGGTATCACGCTCACCGACAATCTCATAGTCCAGAAAATTCCGTATGAGAATCTCCGCCTGATGCTGCGACAGTTGTTCACCGATATGATTCAGGGCATGCAGCAGATACTGAGACGGAGAAGCCTGCCGGATGCGTCGGATCCGAATCCAGCCGCCACCGCCGCGCCGGCTTTCTACCAGATAACCCTGATGATTGGCAAATCGTGTGGCCAGCACATAGGTAATCTGAGACGGAACACAATTCATCTGCTCCGCCAGCTCACTGCGGGTAATCTCGATACTGCCCTGATTCTGATCGATCATCTGCTTGATCATCTGCTCAACCAGATCGCTGATTCGTGCCATCACGTCTCCTCCTTTTGACTTTGTCTTTCTTTGTCTTATAAAGAATACATTATTTCTGCTCCGCCGTCAATCCTTTGCGAGCCCGTTCCCGCCTGCCAGACATGAACAGTTTATGAATTCATCGGCCGGATCTGAGGCCCGGGAAGCCGCCATCGGCGACAGAGCGTGCTATAATGACATCACCGATAGGATCTAAATTCCAGGAGGACAGACGCATGGCGCATACAAACCGTCTCATACGGAACGATGGCACACCTTGGCTTCTCGATGGCGCGACCGGAACCTGGCTGCAATCGCATGGTCTGCCGCCCGGGGTGTCGCTGGAGCGCTGGGTTTTAGATCATCCACAGGTGCTTGCCGATCTTCAGCGGGCTTATCTGGAAGCCGGCAGCCAGATCATCTATACCTTTACCTTCGGCGCCAACCGGCCGAAGCTGCTCCGCCACGGTTATCAACCGGATGAAGCAGCCGCCTGCAACAAGGCACTGGCCGACATCAGCTGCCAGGTTCGTGACCGGTATCTGGGCGGGCATCCCGGAGCCACTGTTCTGGTTGCCGGTGATCTGGCACCAACCGGTGAGTTTCTTGCGCCGGCCGGCACGATGTCCTTCAGCCAGTTGGTTGAAGTATACAGCGAGCAGGTCAGTGCCCTGGTCAAAAGCGGTGTGGATCTTTTTGTCATTGAAACCATGTTTGATCTGGCCCAGACCCGTGCGGCATTGATCGCGATCCGCCAACAATGCCAGCTGCCCGTCATTGCCTCTATGACCCTTGAACCGCACGGACATACACTTTCCGGCGACAGGGCGGACTGCTGTCTGCTGACGCTGGCCGCTCTAAGCGCTGACGCCTTTGGCTTCAACTGCTCACAGGGACCTGACGAGCTGGCCGACTGGCTGCGGCCCCTGCTGCGAATCAGCCCGCTGCCGCTGCTGGCAAAACCGAATGCCGGCCGGCCGGTGCAGATTGAAGGACAGACGGTATTTCCCATGGATCCACAGGCCTTTGCCAGCCGCATGGAGCAGCTCGCGGAAATCGGTATCGCCTGTCTCGGCGGCTGCTGTGGTACCGGTCCTGAACATATCCGTCAGATGAGGATGATGATTGATCGCCAGCCGCCCATACCCATGCCTCTATCTGACCGTTCAGAGATGATGATCTGCTCGGCTCGGCAGACCTGGACCGTTGATCCGGCAAAAATCAGCACACTGCCATTGATTGAAGTAAGACAGGCGGATGAATGGGTCGACGACATGATGGAGGCGGCCGACAACGATCCGCCGGCCATCATCTGCGAACTGTCCGGCCTGCCGGATAACGGCAGCCCGGACCTGGACGACTGGTTCGACACATTGCTGGAATTACAGCTGATGGTGCATCAGCCGCTTATCTTCACATGCCCCGATCCATCCGCCTGGGCGGCACTGCGCTCCCTGCTGACAATTTACAACGGCAAAGCCGGCATTACGGGGCATCAGGCACCGGAGATATCCGGAACCCTGCGCATCACCTGCTGAATCAACCCGGCGCGCAAAAAAGCGTCCCCGCAGGGACGCTTTTTTATTTGAAACTTTATGCAGGTTATTCAGCGGCTTCAGACTGAAGCAAATCTCGATTCTCCTCAATCACCGGAACTGGCGTCACATTTCGGTAGCGGTTCATGCCGGTGCCGGCCGGAATCAGCTTGCCGATGATGACATTTTCCTTCAGGCCAAGCAGCGGATCAATCTTGCCCTTGACCGCGGCGTCGGTGAGAACACGGGTCGTCTCCTGGAAAGAGGCAGCCGACAGGAAAGAGTCGGTGGCGAGTGAAGCCTTGGTAATACCAAGCAGCACCCGTTTGCCGCTGGCCGGATTAAGACCAGCCGTCATGGCGCGGTCGTTCTCCAGCTCAAAATCAAACATGTCAACCAGACTTCCGGTCATCAGCTCGGTATCGCCCGGATCATCC
>RZZF01000478.1 GCA_009929975.1 Clostridia bacterium | reverse complement strand
GTATCTGGATCTGGCATCGCAATCCTTTGTTCTGGACCGACGCTCACCGTTTTGGTAAGCGTGTTATTGACCTCATCACCTTCAGCGAACAAATCATCCGGATCGACCGCGATTTGGATCGGGTAGCTGCCAGCGTGAACTGGCGTGTGGACTCTGAAGACCACCAGATTGTCACTGTAGGCCGGGATGGGGATCGATTCCGCTAAATTTTCAGATCCGAATTCCAAACGGACCGGACAAGCCGGAATCGGATCTGGCGATTGGTTGTGGATTTTGGCCGCGATGACGACATCCTTGTCCGTCAGATAAGTCGTGATGTTGTCGCTGATGATTGACAGATCAGAGCGGATTTCGTTGACCTTGATGGTGTGTTGGATCAGGTTATTGGTCTCGTCCAGCTCAGTGATCCGATGGTCATAGTCCATATCGAGTTCGATCTGGAGCGTGCTTGCAGCCACTCGACCGGGTGCTGTGAACGAAACTGTATGCGTGAGACTGCCATTGGCATCGACTGTAGAACTGGCTGCAGAATCCAGCTGTCCCTGGGCTTCAATCGGTTGACCGAGGGTTCGCATGCGCCATTGACTGTTAAATCCGCTCGCCGGGAGTGCCCCGTCATTTCGGACCGTAAAGGTCACGTTGACAGTTTCGCCAGCCTCATAGATGTCTTTGTCGGTAGCGATCGATCCAGCCAGATCAGGAAGCAACGCCCGGACCGTGAAGTTCAGAGAAGCGCCGTTGTTGTCTTCGCGAAATTCACCGATCTCCGAACTGGCATCTGCCAGTGCTTCAAGCGTCAGCATGGTATCGGACGGGAATGAAGATGGTGCTGCCAGTGTGAAACTGAAAACTTGGCTGGCATTGGCTGCTAAACCACTGGACCTGAGCCAATAAACATCCCCCAGAAGAGGATTTCGCAGTCGAATGTTAAAGGCAGAAGCCGCGATCGAGGACTGATTGCTGATCGTCGCTTGAACGGTCACCGTTTCACCAGGATTATAGATTGGCTTGTCG
>RZZF01000151.1 GCA_009929975.1 Clostridia bacterium | reverse complement strand
ACCTGACGCATGCTGTTCTCCGCTCCGGTTTCTGTCGGCACGCCGGCCTTGCGAAAATATTTGGACGCGATGATATCACAGGAGTTCTGTGAATAATGAACCGGAAATTCCAGACCCTTCATATCACAAAGGACACGCCCGCTCTTGTAATCCTTGAGCAGGACATCACGTTTTTCCCAGTCAAATAAGTCGTAGACAGTCATATCCGGCTGATCGTCCAGCACCTTGGTATAGTAGCGGCGGATCAGCTTATCGAGCTTGGCCATAAGATTCCTCCAGAGATCGTATATTGACGTTTTCGTCTGCATATTGTGCTTTTAATTAAAGCCGTATACAAAATATAGACGATCGACCGTCTGAATACAAGGCCTGACCCTGAACTGTAATAGATAATCTGGTAGAAATAAATCATGAAAATTCGTCAAATCGAATAATTGACAGTCAGTCACGCCGGAGAACGAGCACAGCCACGGCTGATGTCGCCAGCGCGACCAGACCGGCGATGACAAATCCGGTTCCCAGACTGAACGCGTCAGCCAGACCGCCGATCAGGACCGGACCGGTGACCATGCCGATTCCGTAGACCGCCTGGTAAAAGCCCATGGCGCTGGCTTTTTGTGAGACCGGGATCGTCCGGGTACAGATGGACATGAGCAGGGTCATTTGAAACCCGCTGCCGATACCGGCGGCAAACTGGAAAATAAACAGAAGCGGCAGATGATGGACGAGCGGCAGCAGACAGGTAAAAACTCCTGTGAGCACGAATCCGGTAATGATCAGGGTACGCAGGCGAAACCAGCGGGCCAGAACACTGCCGCCGAGCAGCGCGGCGATCGCGCGCGGCAGCAGGGCAAATGCGGACAGCAGTCCGATGGTCCCGCGGCTGGCGCCGAGCTGGCTGGCGAATTCCGGGACGAATCCCTGTGTGGTGGCGAAATTGACCAGCTGTGAGAGCAGCGCCAATATGGACGTCCAAAACAGCGTATGGTCGCGGCCGATGGTCAGGGCGGAGCGGAAGGTCGGTACCGGCGCGTCCCGGTCAGGCTGATGGTCGCGGACCAGCAAAGACAGCAGGAAGCCGATCGCGGCGACCGCCGCGGCGAGGAGAAAGGCGACCGGCCAGCCGGCTGCCTGGGCGAGAAAACTGCCGGCCAGCATCGCGGACATCAGGCCGATGTTGTTGACGAAGCTGAGCCGGCCCATCGCGCGGGACGCGGCTTCCGGCGGATAATAGGAAAGATAGAGGGTTGATGAGTGCACCCAGGTCGCCGCGGAGATGCCGGCCATCGCCCGGAACAGCAGGATCAGCCAGATTTCATTAAAGAAGTAAAGCCCCAGCGCACTGGCCAGGGAAAAGAACAGGCCGGCCACGACGAAGATCTTCTTATTACGCCAGCGGTCGGACAGGATTCCGGCCGGCAGCCGCAGCAGCGTCTGGGTCAGGCCGTAGGAACCGACGACGATGCCGGCTGAAGTCAGCGACGCGCCGAGTTCTGTCAGATAGGGCGTCAGGATCGCCGGATAGGTATAAAGCGCGAACCAGAAGAAAAACGTAACCGCCAGCAGCAGCGGTTCACGACGTTGTTCTAGACGGTCAGTCAGATTCTGATGCATGAAAAATCCTTTCCGGGACATGGGCTGAGGGATGGCACAGCGACATGATTGTGGCATAATGATGTATCATATCATGACGGCCGGACCGCAACAAGCCGGCCCGGAGGTCACAGATGAACCAGCAAAAAGCATTCTGGAAGCGGGGTCTGCTTCACATCTACTGCGGTGATGGCAAGGGAAAAACCACCGCGGCTGTCGGACTGTCGGTCCGGGCGCATGGCCGCGGCCGCCGGGTTGTGTTTGTCCAGTTTCTCAAGGATGGCCGCTCCGGTGAGATCCAGGTGCTGAAACGACTGGAAGGCCTGACGGTGATCACCGGTCAGACCGTGGCGAAATTTACCTTCGCGATGAATGAGCAGGAACGGGCTGAAACCTACGCGCTGCACATGGACTACCTGAGCCGGGCAGCGCGGCTGGCGCACAGCGAGCCGATCGATCTGCTGGTGCTCGATGAGGCCCTCGGCGCGATCGAGACCGGATTGCTGGATGAAGACACGCTGGTCGATTTTCTGTCCCATCGTCCGAAGCATCTGGAAGTTGTTCTGACCGGCCGGATCATCACAGACCGGCTGGCTGAACTGGCTGACTATATCTCGGAAATCCGCTGCGTTCGCCATCCTTATGAACAGGGTATCGCCGCCCGTGAAGGAATCGAGTATTGAGCCGGATATTCCGGCAGGAGAGGAATCCCAGATGATATCTGATCGTCTTTTCGGATCAACATTATCGACCAGCCAGCGCCTGCGCGGCCATCTGGCGGTCGCGGCCGGGCGCGTCAGCCGGCGTATGCTCCGCCTGCTCGGACGCGGCGCGACGGCGCTGCCGGGAAATCTCGCGCTGCGGATCGATCCGGGTCTGCTGCGTCATCTGACCGCGGACCGGCAGGTCTTTCTGGTGACCGGAACCAACGGCAAGACCACATCGGTCAGGGTCCTCTGTGATATTCTGCGGGCCGCCGGCCGGACGGTGATCACCAATCCTTCAGGCGCGAATCTCGGATCAGGCCTGACCACCATGCTGATCGCCCATACCCGCGAACTGCGGAAGAGCCGCTCCGGCGGACCGCCGCCGTCACTGGTCTTTGAGATTGATGAAGCCTATTTCGCCAAACTGGCGGCCGATCTGAATCCCCAGGTCTGCCTGGTCACCAATTTCTTCCGCGATCAGCTGGACCGTTTCGGTGAGCTGCAGCATACCCGCGACCTGATCGCGCGCGGACTGGCAGGGACAAAAGCCACCGCGGTCCTCTGCGCGGACGATTCACTGTGCGCCTCACTCGGGCGTGAACAGCCGGAGCGGTCACTTTATTTCGGGATGGATACGGCGGGGATGCAGCCGCCGGCAGAAGCACAGAGCCAGGAATCCGTGTTCTGTCCGTTCTGCCAGACCCGTTATGACTATCAGGCGATCGCCTATGGCCATCTGGGCGCGTTCAGCTGTTCCGGCTGCGGGTTTGCTCGGCCGCGGCCGGATCTTTGCTTTCAGGTCAGCCGATCCGACCAGCTCAGCCAGGATCTGATATTGACTTATCAGGATCAGCCGGCTGAGGCGCGGCTTTCGGTTCCGGGGGTGCACAATGCCTATAACGCCACCGGTGCGGTGCTGGCCGCGCTGGCGGCCGGTTTGCCGCTGGAAACCTGCCTGACCGCTTTGGGACAGGTTGAAGCCGCCTTTGGCCGGATGGAGCGCTTCCAGGCCGGCGACCGGGAGGTCTGCCTCATTCTGGTCAAGAACCCGGTCGGCATGGATCGTGCGCTGGAGTTTGTCGGCCAGGCCGATGACTATGGCGGCATGATGTTCCTGCTGAACGCCAATGATCCGGATGGCCGTGATGTGTCCTGGATCTGGGACGCGGCTTTCGAGGAGTACCTGCCGGACGGGCCGCTGGCCGTTTCGGGACAACGTGCGGATGATCTCGCGCTGCGCCTGCATTATGCCGGCCGTCCGGCTGATTCGATCACAGTCAATCCGGACGCGGTCACGCTGTTTGATCGGGTCCTGTCCGGCTGTCCGGCCGGCCGCTGCCTGTATATTCTGCCGAATTACACCGCGATGCTCGATCTGCGGGCCCATTTTGTCCGCCGCTATCATCTGCGGGAATTCTGGCGCTGACCTGATGGAGGGTGTATGAAACTGAGAATTGGCCATCTCTATCCTGATCTTCTCAATCTTTACGGCGACCGGGGGAACCTGATCGCTCTGCGGCAGCGTTGCCTCTGGCGCGGCATCGAATGTGAGATTCTTCCCCTCAGCCTGGGCCAGCCGTTTACCGCGGCTGACTATGACCTGCTCTTTCTCGGCGGCGGCCAGGATCATGAGCAGAACCTGCTGCTCAGCGATCTGATTGATCTCAAGGGTCCGGCGCTGCGCGAGGCCATTGAGGCCGATCTGCCAGTTCTCTGTGTTTGCGGCGGCTACCAGCTGATGGGCCGCTATTACCAGGAAGCGGACGGCCGGCGCATTGAGGGACTGGGCGTGCTGGATCTTTATACCGAAGCGGTCCATGAGCGGATGATCGGCGATGTGATCGCCGAAGCGCCGTTTCTGGCCGAACAGGGGCGGGATTCGCTTCTGATCGGGTTTGAGAATCATTCCGGCCGTACCTGGCTCGGGCCAGGGGTGCGTCCGCTCGCTCATGTCCGGACCGGTCATGGCAACAATGGCCGGGACAAAACGGAAGGCGCGGTCTACAAACAAGTCTACGGGACCTATCTGCATGGCAGCTTTCTGCCGAAGAACCCGGAGATGGCTGACCAGCTGATTCTTAAGGCGCTGCAATCCAGGCATCATGAACTTGATGTTCTGACACCACTGCCGAATGAACTGGAAAACCGGGCCAGACAGTCTATACTGGCCAGTCATAACTGAAAGAAGCGGTTGCGATTTGACGGCACCCAGCGGTTTTCTCGCGACTATGTGAAATTACCAAAACAAAAACTTGCATATTTTGTTTGACAGCGGTTTTGACGTCATTATATAATATTGGCGAAAATCGACGCGGCCAAACGTTCCTGACGCGTGCCGGCAGGGACGTTTTTTCATTTCAGAAATGAGGAGGAGCCTTATGGTTAAAGCCATTGTCGGAGCGAACTGGGGCGATGAGGGAAAAGGGAAAATCACAGATCTGATGGCGGAATCATCGGATGTTGTGGTTCGCTTTCAGGGCGGCGCGAATGCCGGCCATACCATCATCAACCACTATGGAAAATTTGCCCTGCATCTGCTGCCGTCCGGAGTTTTTCATCCGCAGATCACCAATATCATCGGCAACGGCGTCGCACTGAATATTCCGTCATTGCTGCGGGAAATCGACGGGCTGAAACAAGCAGGCGTTCCAGCGCCCCGTCTGCTCATTTCTGACAGGGCGCAGATCGTCATGCCTTATCATGTCCTGTTTGATCAATATGAAGAAGAGCGGTTGAGTGAGCGGCAGTTTGGTTCAACCAAATCCGGTATCGCGCCGTTTTATGC
>RZZF01000477.1 GCA_009929975.1 Clostridia bacterium | reverse complement strand
GAGTATGGCAATGGAGACAGCAAACTGCAGAATGACCAGAGCACGACGCACCGAAATCCTCTTTCTCAAAACATTGGGTTCTACCCTGAAGACTTTGATGGGTTTCAAACGTGAAAAGCTCAGGGCCGGGTAGATTCCTGCCAGTATACCTGTCAGCAGGCTGATGACAACAAAAAGAAAAAGGAATCGATAATCGCGCAGCAAATAAAAGCTCAGGCCTTCCATCATAAAACGGTTGAAGATGTTGACCATCAGCTCCATCAGGGAGATGGCCAGCAGCAGGGCGATCAGCGGCGCCGGTCTGCGAGAAGATGTGAACATGACGCGCTCCTTGTTCCGTGCGGTGCGCCGCCGGATCAGTTCTGGATGTTGAGAACGCCGTGCAGCCCGGCCAGCCGGAACACATCGGCTACCGCCGGTTGCATTTGCCGCAGCTGCAGTTCGGCACCCTGCTGGCGCAGGGTTTTTGCCGCCAGCAGCAGAATTCGCAGGCCAGCGCTGGAGATATAGTCGGTGGCGGCAAAATTGCACACCAGCAGCGCGGGCTTGTCGGTCTGGATCAGGCGCAGCAGCTGCTGTTCGATGGCCGGAGCGTTGGTGGCGTCAAGGCGGGCGGGCAGATCGAAGACGGTCATGAAAAACTCCTGAACGATAAAGGATTGACAGGATGTTGAAAACGTCCCATTCGGGACTTTTTTAATGACGCAAGGCGAAAATGCGTTTTTTCGTCTTGCTGACAAAATCAATCTATTACGGAGCAATGATTGATTTTGGTCGCCCATCCATGGGCTCTGCAGGCTGCTAACAGTTTGTTAATCCTGTAGCTGGGCCTGGTGCAGCAGGTCAGGCGACACGTTGAGGCCGAACTGACGGGCCCGCTGCGGGTTGAGCAGCAGGGTTTCGGAGCGGGTGTTGTTGAAGGGGATGCTGGCCGGATCGGTTCCGCGCAGCACGGCGACGGCTTTGTCGGCCGCTTCCCGGCCGGCCTGATAGTAGTCGCGTGCCAGACAGAGTACCGCGC
>RZZF01000476.1 GCA_009929975.1 Clostridia bacterium | reverse complement strand
GCGTCATGCCGCGTGACTGACAGGCCCGGCCGATGTCTGGAATCGCCGCCAGCACACGGGCAAACCCATCGGTTCCCGGCCGCATGGTTTCATCAAGAAACGGGATCGCGATATAACGGAAGCCGATCGCCTGATAGGTATCCAGTGTCTGTTCCAGATCATCCAGCAGTTCATTGATCGGTACGTGGGCTGACACAGCCGTCAGGCCGACGTCGTCCAGCACGGACTTCACCTGTGCGGCGGTCATCCCGTAGAGCCCGGCTAGCTCAACGCCGTCATAGCCCATCTCACGGACTTTTTTCATTGTGCCGGCGAAATCGGCGGCAGCGTCCTCGCGGACTGAATAGACCTGCAGTGCAATTGGTTTTTTAATCATGGTATCTTCCTCCGGTGACTCATCGTTTGTTATCGTCATCAGTATATCATGCAGTTCGCTGGTTGACAGCGTCAGATAATTTCCAGTTCATCACGTGACGGCAGAGCCGGGAATGGTGCATGCGGCAAGGTCTGATACCAGAACGCGACGGAGGCGATATCGTCCTGCATCGGCAGATACCGTCCATCCTGCCGCCAGCCGAGCGCCTGAATCGTCACGCGCAGCCGTTCACGGAAGCGGATCGGGTCGGTCACATGCCAGCGGTACAGGCCGAAACGCATCTGCGACCGGTACAGGCCATCCGGTCGCAAGACCTGCGGCATACCGGCATACGGTGTTGTGAACGTCTCGTACTGATGGGTTTTCTGGTTCTCGAAATTATAGGAGCCGCAGAAGTAGTCTTCGGTTCCGGTTCCGCAGATGGTTGGGTATTCGTCATCATCATCGAGATAGAATTTGATTTCTCCTTCACCCCACCAGCCACTGTTGTTGACGCCCCATGCCATATAGGTGCCGACATACTGCCCGCGCCCTTCAACCCCGTCAAGAATCGTGTAGACGGACTTGTACGGCAGCGGATTGACCCGGCGGAACTGGGCATGGAAATAGGCGACATCATCAGGAATGTCGGTCAATGTGTAGTCC
>RZZF01000475.1 GCA_009929975.1 Clostridia bacterium | reverse complement strand
ACAACGGCCAGGGGGTCCGCCATGCTCAGGTCGAGCTGTCGGATCGCCGGCAGCCAGGCCCGGAGATAACTGGACGCCTCAGTGACCAGATCCGCGATATGCAAGGCCGCGGTACCGGCTGGGCTGATGAGTTTCGCCGGCTCCGCAGGCTGATGAGGGTCCTCCTGATACCAGGCAGTCCCATCTTTGAGGATCGTCAGATGCGGCTGCCCGAGCCGCAGCGCGACCGGCAGCGAAAAGAACAGGTCACGCCGTTCACCTCCGGATATCAGATTGAATGAACAGGTCCGGGCCGCCTCAGTCAGCCGGGCGACCACCTGCTGGTAGATTTCCGATTGATCCAACTGCGCTTCGATCGCCAGTACCAGATCCGGCAGGCCGTCACGCGGATGCTCCAGAGCCAGTTCGATGTCCGACAGTAATCCGGCCGCGGCAGTTTCACCGCCACAGAGAAAATGGGTGTTGATGTAGTAAGGGCCCAGCAGGCCCGATGTATACCAGAAAGGATGCCCGGACGGAGCGACCTTCAGCGCCTGCGTGGCAAACAGCCAGTCAGTCATCTGTTCCTCTGATCGTTGATCGTAAGTCATGGGATTTAATCTCCTGAGATGCGAAATGACAGGTCTCAGGGCCACAGCCGCAGGGTTCCGGTCAGTTCGCGGATGGATGAAAGTCCTTCCCGCTTCAGCAGGTGTTCGAGCTCGTTGCGGATTCGCAGGCAGCAGGACGGAGTGATCATCGCACTGGTTCCGATCTCAACCGCGCTGGCTCCCGTGACCATGAATTCGAGCACATCGTCAGCGGTCGCGATACCGCCGACACCGATGATCGGCAGATCAACGGCCTGACGGACTTCCTGGACCATGCGCAGGGCGATCGGTTTGATCGCCGGCCCGGAGAGTCCTCCGGTATTATTATACAGAACAGGCCGCCGGCTGCGCCAGTCAATGGCCATTCCCAGAAGGGTATTGATCAACACGACCGCATCGGCACCGGCATCCGAGGCTGCCTGGGCCATACGGC
>RZZF01000474.1 GCA_009929975.1 Clostridia bacterium | reverse complement strand
TGGTTGAACTGCAGATGGGCCTTTTTATCACGATGAGCGGCCGGCGGCAGAAAATCTCAGCCCAGGGAGAACACTATGGCTGGTCATCAACTGTTTTCTGTACAACAGAGAGATTCTGGGGTGAATCCGTCTTTCGCGAGGCGGCGGCGATCCGCCGTGACGACGCGGTTGAGCGGATCAGCCGGCAGATCCTGCGCTTGAATCCCCAAGCCATTCAGGCGCGAATCAGTCGATTCATCGGATCAACTCAACGATAAAACGCGAACGAGCCATGCGCACACAACGGTTACCCATGTCACGGCAAGATCTTTTCGGTTATGCGACGATGAATCCGGCAATGGATGATGATCCGGAAAGGAGATACGATGACCGAAACGAGAAAGATCGCGTTTTTTGACAGTAAACCCTATGACCGTCTCTGGATGGACCGGCTGAAAGATGCATACGAGTTTGATATTACCTATTTTGAGAGCCACCTGAATCACGACACGGTCAAACTGGCGGATGGATTTGATGCGGTGGTCGCCTTCGTCAATGATACGATTGACGCGACAGTCATTGAGTCCTTGCACCAGAGCGGGATCGAGGTGATCGCGCTTCGTTGTGCCGGATACAATCATGTTGATTTCAAGGCCGCTTTCGGCAAAGTTCATGTCCTTCATGTGCCGGCTTATTCTCCCTATGCGGTCGCGGAACATGCGGCAGCACTGCTGTTATCATTGAACAGGAAAATACATCGGGCCTATACCCGGACACGTGACTTCAATTTCAGTATCAATGGTCTGACGGGATTTGATCTGCACGGCAAAACCGCGGGGATTATCGGGACCGGTAAAATCGGCCGTGTCTTTATTGATATCTGCCGTGGCTTCGGGATGAACGTGATCGCCTATGATCCGTATCCGAATGCTGATACCGCAGTTGATTATGTTGACCTGAATGAATTGATCCGCCACTCAGACGTTATTTCTCTGCACTGTCCGCTGACGCCGCAGACCCATCACATCATCAGTCGCGAGGCACTG
>RZZF01000473.1 GCA_009929975.1 Clostridia bacterium | reverse complement strand
GTATTGCATGGCATCATCACAGAGTTCCCTGATCTGCGTCCAGGCAGATTCCTGCCTGAGCAGCGTATGGTCGCATTTTGAGAGAACAGCTGAAATGTCCATCATTATGGTCCTTTCTCAATCAATTCATTCCGGAGACAGGTGTGCATTATACCGTGATCAGATCATACTGTCTTGTGCCCAGCCCGATTTTTTCAGCATGCGCAAGGCAGCTTTCCCACTCAGATTCGGGGGTGGTATTGATAAAATGGTCATGTTGATCGCAAAAATCCTCGGCATGCATCCTGTCGCAGAGCAGGCTGCCCGGCAGGGGCTGCTGGCGCAGGCAGGCATCCGCACAGGCCTGATCGAGCGCCACCGGGTCAAACGAGGCGAACATCCCCACATCCGGGAGAATGGGAACATCGTTTTCGGCATGGCAGTCACAGTAGGGGGAGACGTCGATAATCAGGCTGATGTGGAAATGGGGTCGTCCGTCCACTACCGCCTTGGCATATTCCGCCATCTTGCAGTTCAGCTCGGCGGCGGCGCTGCTGTTGCGGTTGATGATTGCATTAAAGTTGCATACGCCCAGACAGCGGCCGCAGCCCACACACTTACTGTGATCGATGGAGGCCTTGCCGTCCTCCCCAAAGGAGATGGCTTCCTGGGCGCACTGCTTTGCGCAGAGCTTGCAGCCGCGGCATTTCTTCTGGCGCACTTCGGGCTTGCCCGCGCTGTGCTGCTCCATTTTGCCGCGGCGGCTGCCGCAGCCCATACCGATGTTCTTGATGGCGCCGCCGAAGCCGGCCAGTTCATGGCCCTTAAAGTGGGTAAGGCTGATGAAAACGTCTGCATCCATAATGGCGCGGCCGATCTTGGCGGCCTTAACATACAAACCGCCCGCTACGGGTACTTCCATGTCGTCGGTGCCCTTAACTCCGTCGCCGATGATTACGTGGCAGCCGGTGGAAAAAGGGGAAAAACCATTTTCGTAAGCGGACTCCAAATGCTCCGGCGCATTCTTCCGGCGGCCTGTATATAAGG
>RZZF01000005.1 GCA_009929975.1 Clostridia bacterium | reverse complement strand
CGTCTGAACGTCGGGCTGAAGCTGAACAGATTCTGACCGGAATTGATCAGCCGAAACTGGCGATTCTGGTGACAAAGACGGCGATCACCAGTGTTCGCGCGTTATTCCATCTGCTTTGCCAATTACTGGATCAGGAGACCATGGCCACGATACGCGGCACCGCGACGGCACTGAGCGCAGCCATCGCGGCGGCATCGGCCGGGTCGGTCGTGGTTGATCCGGAAATGCTGACCTGGCTGGTGGTCGCCGGCCGGTCGCTGCAAAAGGGCTGGACAGACACCCGCAAGCTATGCAAGGGATACGCGGTGGCGATCTGGCCGGACGAAGCGGTCCGGACCCCGGATTTATTCTATGAAGACTATCTGAGGCTTTTCCTTCTGGTCCAGCCGCGGCCGCGGCTGGTTGAGCAGACCGGCCGCCGGTTGTCTGCCTGGATGCCCGGTCCGTTTTTCTGCGGGCTGCGCATTGAAACGGACTGGCGGGGACAGCGGCTGGCTCTGGAAGGGAACTATCCATGATCCGGGCATCACGACAGGGGAGTGTCGCGCTCGAAGCCGCACTGGTCATGCCGGGCCTGATGCTGATTCTTGCCCTGCTGCTGGGCCTGATCGCGGCACCGGCAGCGGAAACTGAACTGCAGGTCGCTCTGGACCATACAGCGGCGGAGATGGCCCTTCTGGCTCCTCTGGCCGACCGGCTCCCCTTCGGTGGGATGACTGCTGATCCTGATCAGGAACTACCTGCGGATACCGGTGAACCGGCGGAAGCGATGACCGATTTGCTGACGATGATTCCCGGATGGGACGATCTGCTTGAGGACGGAGCGCTCGATCTGGCATCTTCCGTATTGCTGTCGCCGCTGCTCTTTCGCCGGATCGACCAGTGGCTTGATCTGTCGGCCCGGTATCAGGTCTCGTTTCAGCATATGATTGGATCCCGGCGGCTGTTTATCGATCTGGATGCCGGACAAAGTGAACTGTGGATCTGCCTGGACTATGAACTGCGGCTGCCTGGTCTGACGCTGCCTCGCCAGGTGATGGCTCATGTCCCGCTGTGGACCGGACATGGCCCGGCATCCGTTGACGAGCGGGACCGTGACGGTATCTGGGAGCTGGATAATTTCAGCCGCGGCCAGCAGCTGCGCCAATTGTATCATGGCAATCTGCCCTATGATTTTCCGGTCATCGCCCGCTGGCAGGGCGGTGAGGCCTGTTCGATCAAGAGCATCGACCTGACGGCACCGACTTATCAGGTCCCGGACGCTCTGCGGCGTCAGATCCGCCGGCAGATCGAACGGCTGGCCGGGTTCCAGGGACATGTCTATGAACGGGGCAGCCGGTCCGTCGCGATTGCCCCGTCCGATATCCGGCAGCGGACACTATGGCTGATCATCCCGGAAAACAGCCCGCGGGAATCACTCGCCATGCTCGACAGCCTCAGCCGCGAGGCCGCCGCCGCCGGGGTCAGCCTGACCGTCCGGACGCATGGACGAAGCCGGCGATACACTGATGACGGGGGTTTTGCCGACTGAGCCTGTGCTTGTATCTTACGGGGTCATAAGGTATCATTTTAACATTGATAGCACGGCTGTCTGATCCGTTGATGCCCCAATATCCTGATACGAGGTGAGCTATGAATCAAAAACTGAAGGATGAAGCAACCGATCGCCTGTTTGAGGCGATCCTGTCGTTGCGGTCAGTTGATGAAGCCTATGCTTTTTTTGAAGATTTATGCACCGTCGCGGAACTGAAATCCATGGCGCAGCGCCTGCATGTGGCGATCATGCTGCGCCAGGGCTCGACGTATACGGATATCTGTCAGACAACCGGTGTCAGCACCGCGACAATCAGCCGGGTCAACCGCTCTCTGGAATATGGCGCGGACGGCTATAAACTGGCTCTGGAACGGCTGCAAAGCGGCGGTCATATCCAACTTGCCGGACATACTGGAAAGGATCCCCTGACGAATGAAAATCATTGATAAGCTTTTCGGTACCCACTCCGACCGGGAAATCAAGCGGCTGATCGGATTGGTTGACCAGACAGAAGCATTGGAAACTCACTACAAGGCCATGAGTGAGCAGGATCTGCGAGCCGTCACCGGACGGCTGCGTACCCGGCTCGACCAGGGCGAAACACTGGATGATATTCTGCCTGACGCATTTGCCGCCGTTCGCGAAGCGTCGCGACGGGTACTCGGCATCGTCCATTTCCGGGTTCAGCTGATCGGCGGTATTGTCCTGCATCAGGGCCGGATCGCCGAGATGAAAACCGGTGAGGGCAAGACCCTCGTCGCCACTTTGCCGATCTATCTGAACGCGCTGGAAGGGAAAGGCGTCCACCTGGTTACGGTCAATGACTATCTGGCCCGCTTCCACAGTGAATGGATGGGCCAGGTGTACCGCTATCTCGGACTGACCGTCGGCCTGATCGTTCACGGCATCAATAATGACCAGCGCCGGGCCGCCTATGCCGCGGATGTCACTTACGGCACGAACAATGAGTTCGGCTTTGATTATCTGCGCGATAATATGGTGATCTACAAGGAACAGATGGTACAGCGTCCGCTTCATTTCGCGATCATTGATGAAGTCGACAGTATTTTGATTGATGAGGCGAGAACGCCGCTGATTATCTCAGGGCGCGGTGAGGAATCCTCAGAACTCTATGACCAGGCGGACCGGCTTGTTCGCCGCCTCAAGGCGATCGTTGTCACCGAAATGGATGACAAGCAGGACCTGGACGAGATCAAGCAGGACGCGGACTACATTGTCGATGAAAAGGCGAAAACCGCGGTTCTGACAACCAGTGGCATCCGCAAGGCTGAACAATTCTTCGGCCTGGATAATCTGACAGACCAGGAAAACTACCAGATCAATCATCACATCAATAACGCGTTGAAAGCGCATGGCACCATGCACCGGGATGACAACTATGTCATCCGGGATGGCGAGGTGGTCATCGTCGATGAGTTTACCGGCCGGCTGATGCAGGGACGGCGTTACAGCAACGGTCTGCACCAGGCGATTGAAGCCAAGGAAGGGGTCAAGGTTGAGCGGGAAAATAAAACGCTGGCCACGATCACGTTCCAGAATTATTTCCGGATGTACCGCAAACTGTCCGGCATGACCGGTACAGCGCAAACCGAGGAGAATGAGTTCCGCTCCATCTACAATCTCGATGTCGTCTGCATCCCGACTAACATGCCGATGATCCGGGATGACCAGCCGGACTCGGTCTACAAGACACAGGCCGGCAAGTACAAGGCGCTGCTGCGTGAAGTCAAGGCCGTTCATGCCACCGGACAACCGATGCTGATCGGTACGGTTTCGGTTGAGAAGTCGGAGCTGCTGTCACGGCTGTTCCGCCAGAACGGTATTCCCCATCACGTGCTCAACGCCAAGCACCATGAGCGTGAGGCGGAAATCGTGGCCCAGGCCGGACGTTTCGGCGCGGTCACCATCGCGACCAATATGGCTGGGCGGGGAACCGATATCCTGCTGGGCGGTAATCCTGAATTTCTCGCGAAACAGGAAATGCGCCAGCAGGGTTATGACGAGGATTTGATTGAAGCCTCAATGACATTCCACGCGACGGATGATCCGGTTATTCTCAAGGTACGTGAATTATTCCGTTCGCTGAAAACCCGTTTCCAGGAAGAAACCGCCGAAGAGCGCAGCCGGGTGATTGAAGCCGGCGGGCTGTATATTCTCGGCACGGAACGCCATGAGTCACGCCGGATTGACAACCAGCTGCGTGGACGTGCCGGCCGCCAGGGCGACCCGGGCTGCAGCAAGTTCTACTTGTCACTTGAAGATGATCTGATGCGACTGTTCAATGGTGAACGCATGACGCGGGTCTTCGCGGCGCTCGGTGTTGAAGAAGACATGGAAATTGAACATAAGCTGCTGTCCAACGCGATCGAGACGGCCCAGAAACGTGTTGAAGGCCGCAACTTCGGCATCCGCAAACATGTGCTGGAATATGACGATGTGATGAATCAGCAGCGTGAGCTGATCTACCGCCAGCGCCGGCAGGTTCTGCAGGGCGAAGACATGCACGATACCTACCGCAAGATGATCAGCCAGCTGATGCGTGAAATCATGTTGGATTTCTGCGCTGATCTGCCGGAGTCATCAGACTGGGATATCGCGGCGATCAAAGCGAGGGTTGAGGATATCTTCGGCCCGCTGTCGTCACTGCAGCGTCTGAAAGACGCGGCGTCCGACACACTGGATGCTGAAGCACTGACTGACGCGCTGACCACTGACGCGCTGGCACGCTTTGAACAGCGCCAGGAGGAGATCGGTTCGCCGGAGACGATGCGTGAGGCGGAGCGTGTGGTGCTGCTGCGCACCGTCGACAGCAAGTGGATGGACCACATCGATATGATGGACGATCTGCGCGACAGTATCGGAATGCGCGGCTATGCCCAGCACGATCCGGTCGTCGAATATAAAAAAGAAGGCTTCACCATGTTTGAGGCGATGACTGCCGCGATTCAGGAAGACGCGGTCAGATTGATGATGCGTGCCCGCTTCAATACAGAAGAAGCTCTGCGCCGCCGCAGTGTGGCTCATGATCTCAGTGAGGGCCATGGACACAGTCCAGCGGACACCGCGCCGGCGATCGGCGGGACTGGGGCAGGTGTACCGAACGCGTCCGCACCCGCGCCTGCCCAGTCTCCGGTACGTGAACCGGTCCGTCGTGATGCCGGCAAGGTCGGCCGAAATGATCCCTGCCCCTGCGGCAGCGGTAGGAAATATAAGAATTGCCATGGTAAAGATGAGAGGTGAGTGTATGTCATTATGGAGCCAGGAAACTGAACTGCGGCTGATTGACAGCGCCGCCGACTATCTGAGACCGTACTGGACCCGCCAGCCGCGTCTGGCGATCGTACTCGGATCCGGTCTCGGCGCGATGGCTGATGCCGTCAGCCGTGCGGTTTCCGTTGATTACAGCGATATTCCCGGATTTGCCGCGGCGACGGTCGCTGGCCATCACGGGCGGCTGGTGATCGGCGACTGGGACGAGGTCCCGGTGGTCGTGATGCAGGGGCGCTTCCATTATTATGAAGGTCATGACCTGCCGGCGGTCGTCCGTCCGATGCGTGTGCTGCAGCGGCTGGGTGTCACCACGGTCATTCTGACCAATGCAGCGGGCGGACTTGATCCGGATATGGCCCCGGGTGATCTGATGTTGCTGAGCGACCATCTCGGTTTTTTCAGCGAGTCGCCGCTGCGTGGCCCGAATCTGGATCTGTTCGGCGAACGGTTCATTGATCAGACTCAGGTCTATGACCGTGCTCTGCGCCGGATCGCGATCGAGTCAGCCGCCCGGCTGGGCCTGCCGCTGCGCGAAGGTGTCTATGCCTACAGCCGCGGCCCGCAATATGAAACACCGGCGGAGATCAGGGCTCTGCGCCTGCTCGGAGCGGACGCGGTCGGCATGTCAACCGTACCGGAAGCGATTGTCGCCCGGCATGGCGGACAGCGGGTTGTGGCGATCTCCTGTATCAGCAATATGGCGGCTGGAATGCTCGATCAGCCACTCAACCATCAGGAAGTCATGGAGGTCGGCCAGCGGGTCGCGAACCGGACCATCCGGCTTCTGTCAGCGATGATCGAAAGTTGGGGTGAATCCAATGACTGACAAAAACACGTCAACGTATGATGTGCGTGATATCGGACTGGCACCGTCAGGACGGCGCAAAATCGCCTGGGCCTGGGAGCATATGCCGGTGCTGCGCCGGATCACGGCTGATATGAAACGCGACCAGCCGCTGCGCGGTCTCAAGGTCGCCATCAGTGTCCATGTTGAGGCGAAAACCGCCTGTCTGGCGAAAGCGCTGGCTGAAGCCGGTGCCGATGTCGCTCTGACCGGCTGTAATCCTCTTTCGACACAGGATGATGTCGCGGCCGCGCTGGCGGCTGACGGCCTCCATGTCTACTGTGTTCACGGCGCGGACCAGGAGACCTACTGGCGGCATCTGCGGCAGGCTCTTTCATTTGAACCTGATCTGGTCGTTGATGACGGCGGCGATTTCGCCCAGATCATGCATACGGAGCTGCCGGAACTGGCCAGCCGGCTGATCGGCGGGAGTGAGGAAACCACCACAGGTGTGCACCGCCTGCAGATTCTGGCGCAGTCAGACCGTCTGCGTTATCCGGTCATCGCGGTCAATGACGCGCGCTGCAAGCATTTGTTTGATAACCGCTATGGAACCGGCCAATCGGTCTGGACCGCGATCATGAGCCTGACCAATCTGCTGGTTGCCGGCAAGACCGTCGTGGTCGCCGGATTCGGCATGTGTGGTAAAGGAGTCGCCCTGCGGGCCCGTGGACTGGGAGCCCGGGTGATTGTAACGGAAATTGATCCCGTCAAGGCCTGTGAAGCCCTGATGGAAGGTTATGATGTTTTGCCGATGGCTGAAGCTGCCCCGCTGGGTGATCTGTTTGTCACCGTGACCGGCTGCTGCGATGTGATCGATCAGCGGTTTTTCCCATTCTTGCGCGACGGTGCCATTCTCTGCAATGCCGGACATTTTGATGTTGAGATCAACCTGCATCAGCTTGAAAGCCTGGCGGACAGCGTAGAAAATGTACGGGATGGGATTACCGCCTATGTGATGCCGGATCAGCGCCGGATTCATGTTCTGGCGGAAGGCCGCCTGGTCAACCTGGCCGGCGGTGATGGACATCCTGCAGAAATCATGGACATGAGTTTTTCACTGCAGGCTCTCAGTGTGCTGTACCTGGCCGAGCACGGCCGTTCGCTGAAACCGGATGTCTATCAGCTGCCATCTGATATTGATGACGCGGTTGCCCGCCGTCTGCTTGAACATCTTGGACGGGGCTATGACCAGCTGACACCGGAGCAGGCTGACTATATTGATAACTGGGATCTGTAAGATCGAATTGACAGGAGGCCATGATGTATGACGCCGTCTTTTTTCGCCGGATCCGCTGCCTGACACCGGATCCATCCGGCCGATGGCTTGATCGGCCGGATCAGTCTGTCGCGGTCCGGGATGGCCGGATTGTCGCGATGGGGGATCAGGAAGATGCGGTTCGCCAGGCATTGACCGGGGTTCCTTATTCTGTATACAGCGGCCGGGGAAAACTGCTGCTGCCGGCGCTGGCCAATCTGCATGGACACATCGCGATGACGCTGTTTCGTAATCAGGCGGATGACCGCAATCTGCATGACTGGCTGTTTCAGGTGATTTTCCCGCGTGAAGCGCATCTCAATGAATCCGTCGTACGCGCCGGAACCCGGCTGGGCCTGCTGGAGATGATTCGATCCGGGACCGGCGCGGCCGCTGACATGTACTATTATCATGAAACCATCGCCGAAGCCGCTGTTGAAGCGGGCTTCAGGCTCAATTTCAGTTGTGACGCCAAGGAGACGAACCCGGCCGGGGAGACGATCGTTCAGCCGCGGCTGATGCAGGACGCGCTGCGTCTGGCTGAACAGGCTCCTGACCAGCTGCTGCGGGCGTCGCTGCTGGTTCATTCTGTGTATCTCTATGATCAGAAACTGTATCCGGAACTGGCTGAACTGGCCGCAGACCTGAACTGCCCGGTTCAGGTCCATGTCTCAGAGACAGCACGTGAAGTCGATGAGTGTCTGGCCCTGCATGGGCGCCGGCCGCCGGCCCAGCTGGCCGAGTATGGTTTTTTCCGTACCCCGACTCTGGCGGCACACTGTGTCCATCTTGATGACGCGGACCGCCGGATTCTGGCCGAACGTGATGTCACCTGCGTGCATAATCCGGCGAGCAATCTCAAGCTGGGCAGCGGATTTGCTGATGTCCCGGCATTGCTCAATGCCGGAATCCGTGTCGGCCTGGGAACCGACGGCGCGGCGAGCAACAATACACTGGATCTGTACCGTGACATGCACCTGGCGGCTCTGGCGGCGAAAGGACTGCATCGGGATGCCGCTGCCCTGCCGGCGACGGATATTCTGCGAATGGCGACACTGGATGGCATGAAGGGACTTGGCTTCACGCAGAGCGGACGGATTGAACCGGGCGCCGCGGCGGATCTGCAGGTGGTGGATCTGGACCGGCCTGAACTGACGCCGCTCGGACAACCGGCTTCCGCTCTGGTATACTGTGCTACAGGATCATGTGTTGAATCAACCATGGTAGCCGGCCGCTGGCTGATGAAAAAACGGGAATTGATGACGCTCGATGAGGAAAAGATTCTGGCTGAAGCCCGGGCCGCATCGGACTGGATCAACGCGCAGGCCTGATGGCAGAAAAAAGAAAAGACCGGATAACCGGTCTTGACTGGAGCCGCTGGTGAGAATCGAACTCACGACCTATTCATTACGAGTGAATTGCTCTACCTCTGAGCCACAGCGGCGAGTCCGAAACTCATCTTATCAGCAGGGCTGAACATTTGTCAACCTTGCCGGGGTAATCCATAACGGACCGGCAGGACCATAAGAAGGGAGAGATCGACGATGCGCAGAATAAAAATCAGAGTCAAGGGAATGAGCTGCCAGCATTGTGTCCGGGCAGTTGAACAGGCCTTAGCCGCTCTGGATGGCATCACGGAAGTTCAGGTCAGTCTGGAAAAAGGGCTGGTTGAACTGGTTTGTGATGAAAACCGGTGTGATATCAGCCGGATTGAGGCGGCGATCAAAGAAGAAGGATATGAATTCGCCGGATCAATCAGCGAATGATTGACATTATGTACAACGAACAAGATGAAACATTGTAAAATATGACATATTGACATAGCGAAAAGACTTGAATATTGACGGTATTCCGCTATAATAGAGTCATAGTAGTAAAAGAAGATAAATAGGATTTCATGGTGAAATCCAGATACCTGAAAATGATGGTATGAAAAGGAGGAAACTCTATGAGCAAACAGTTTAGTATGAACAATGTAGATGTTAAGGAATTTATCAAGGCGCTTGATCTTTGCAAAGGCAATGTCATGCTGATTACCAGTGAAAACGATCATTTCAACTTGAAGAGTAAGCTGAGCCAGTTGGCCGGTATTATCAACTTGATTGAGGGTGGCCGCCTGGTCGACGCCAAGATTTATTGTGAGAATGCTGACGATGAGTCCATGCTGTTCCGGATGAATCTGTTCGGCCCGCAGGATCAAGCCTGACTGAATTAAACCGCTATTGAACAACAAACAGCCTTTTGCCAACCGGTGAAGGGCTTTTTTCATGCTGATTTTTCTGTTAAGATGAAAGGCAGCGCCATGCCGGTGTGAACACCGTCCTGGTTGATGGATGGTTTACGGAGGGAACAAGGTCATATTATGGATTACGCGATCCTTGTCTATTTTGATGCAGCCGCAGAAGCAACACTGAACCGGTGGATCAGCCGTCTGGTTGACGGTGGTGTCAGCCCGGCCTATCAGAAAACCGGTATGCGGCCGCATCTGACGATCGCGGAAGTCGATACTTCAGATTATGAGGCGATCAAAGCCTGTGTTGAGGATCTTTCAGAGCATCTGCCGGATTTGTCTGTCAAACTGGCCAGCGTCGGCTTTTTCCCGAATGATGAAGGCGTCCTGTTTCTGGCTCCGATCGTTGACGAGCCGCTGCTTGAATTCCACCGGACCGTGAATACCGCGCTGGAACCACTGTCGGACGCGTTTTCCCCTCTGTATCTGGAAAATAACTGGGTGCCGCACTGTACGCTAGCGCTCGGGATGAAGGCTGATGAGTTTTCGATTGCTTATCAGACTCTGCAGGCTGTATTTGAGCCGATTGAAGTGAAAATCAGCGGGATCAGCATCGTCAAATGCTGCCCCTACCAGGAGACACTGGTCTGTCCGATCAACGCCTGAACTGACTGATGATCTGACTCCTGCCGGAGCGATGACCGACCTGACTGGCCAGCGGGTCTTTTTCCCTGTATAATGACATATAATTTGACTATCAAAGCATATGGTGATGTATGAACAGACAGAATAGACAGACACAACCCTATCAGATGGGGCTGGACATCGGCTCGACAACGATCAAGGCAGCCGTGCTCAGCCAGGACCGTCTGGTTTTTTCTCTTTATCGCCGCCATCATTCAGATATCATGCGTGAACTGAGCCGGGTGTTCCAGGAATGTGCCGCCGCTCTGCCGGGCGCGTCGGTCCGGCTCAGTGTGACCGGGTCGGGCGGTGTCAATGTGGCCCAGGCGCTCGGACTGCCGTTCGTGCAGGAAGTCATCGCGGAAACGGAAGCGATTCATCGTTACCATCCCCGGACGGATGTCATCATCGAATTGGGTGGAGAAGACGCCAAAATCACGTATCTGCATCCGGTGCCCGAACAACGGATGAACGGAACCTGTGCCGGTGGTACCGGAGCGTTTATTGATCAGATGGCGGTTCTGCTGCAGACCGACGCGGCCGGACTGGACCAGCTGGCGTCCTGTCACCGCACCCTGTATCCGATCGCGTCGCGCTGCGGCGTCTTCGCGAAAAGCGATCTGCAGCCGCTGATCAATGAAGGGGCAGAGAGGACCGATCTGGCCGCCTCGATTTTCCAGTCGGTGGTCAATCAGACCATCGCCGGACTGGCCTGCGGCCGGCCGATCCGCGGGCATATCGTTTTTCTCGGTGGCCCGCTTCATTTCCTGCCGCAGCTGCGCAGGGCGTTTGAGACGACACTGGCGGACGCGGCGGAATCATTCACCACACCGGAACATGCCCAGCTCTATGTCGCACTGGGTGCGGCCCTGCTGGCTGATCAGACACCGGTCAGTCTGCGTGACGTGTCAGACCGGTTTGACCAGGTGGTTTCACTGCGCCAGGATATTTCGCATATTCCGACACTTTTTGCCGATGAAGGGGAGCGTGCCGCTTTTCATCAGCGCCATCGTGCCCATCAGATCAGCCGGGCTGAACTGGCCGGACAGGGCGGCCCCTGTTTTCTCGGCATTGATGCCGGCAGCACCACGACGAAAGGGGTTCTGATCAACGAGGACGGTGACCTGGTTTACAGCTACTATGCCGGAAACCGCGGCAATCCGGTCCAATGCGCGGTCGGTATTCTGGGTGATCTGTATGCACGGCTGCCGCGCACCGCCTGGATCGGATCGGCCTGTGTGACCGGATATGGTGAACGGCTGATCCGGGCCGCCCTGCACCTCGACGACGGTGAGATTGAAACCGTCGCGCACTACCGTGCCGCTGCCCGGTTCTGTCCGGATGTTGATCTGATCATCGATATCGGCGGCCAGGACATGAAATGCATGCAGGTCCGTGACGGGGTCCTCGACAATATCATCATCAATGAGGCCTGCTCCTCCGGCTGCGGATCATTTATCCAGACCTTCGCGGAATCACTCGGCCTGGAAACGGCTGAGTTCGCGGCCGCGGCACTTGACGCCCGGCAGCCGGTTGATCTGGGAACCCGCTGCACGGTCTTCATGAACTCGCGGGTCAAACAGGCACAGAAAGAAGGCGCCGCGGTCGGTGATATCTCCGCCGGCCTTTCGTATTCCGTCGTACGGAACGCGCTGTACAAAGTCATCAAGATCCGCGATCCGCAGCAGCTGGGCCGTCATATCGTGGTTCAAGGTGGTACTTTTCTCAATGACGCGGTCCTGCGCAGCTTTGAGACGCTGACCGGACGTGAGGTGATCCGTCCGGATATCGCCGGACTGATGGGTGCCTACGGTGCCGCGTTGTTGGCCCGGGAACGCTGGGCAGGCGGAGCAAGCACCATTCTCAGTTCAGACGCCCTCGCTGGTTTTTCTGTCCAGACGACACGCGATACCTGCCAGCACTGTACGAACCACTGCCAGTTGACCGTCTCGACATTCAGTGATGGCGGACGGTTTATCTCAGGCAACCGTTGTGAACGCGGCGCGGGACAGATGCAGCCGAAGCAGCCGGTTCCCAATCTTTTCGCGTATAAGCTGAAAAGGGTGTTTGATTACCGGCCTCTGCCGGCAGCACAGGCACCGCGCGGGCCGATCGGCATCCCGCGCGTTCTCAACCTTTATGAAAACTATCCGTTCTGGCATACCGTTCTCAGCCAGCTCGGCTTCAGTGTGATTTTGTCCAGACGCAGCGATCACCGGACTTTCACGGACGGGATGGATTCCATTCCGTCTGAAAGTGTCTGTTTTCCGGCCAAACTGGCGCATGGCCATGTGATTGATCTGGTCCGCAAAGGCATTAAAACCATTTTTTATCCGGATATCTCATATGAGCAGAATCTCAGCCCTGAAGCCAATCAGCATTACAACTGCCCGATCGTCCTCTCCTATCCGGAAGTGATCCGCCATAATGTTGAGGCGCTGCAGACCCACCAGGTCCGGCTGATCCAGCCGTTTCTCTCGCTGGCGAAAGCACATCGCCGGCTGATGCCGAAGCGTCTGGCTGAAGCGCTCGCGGATTTCGGTGTGACCGAAAGGGAAGCGCGCCAGGCGATTGAGGCCGGTTTCGCGGAAGATGTCCGGTTCCGTGAGGATATCCGCCGCAAGGGCCGTGAAACACTGGCCTGGCTCAAACAACACCAGGCGCGCGGAATTGTCCTGGCCGGCCGGCCGTATCACCTGGACCCTGAAATCAATCACGGCATGGCTGAAATGATCACCGGGCTCGGACTGGCGGTCCTGACAGAGGACAGCATCGCCAGTCCGCAGCAGCTGAAACGGCCGCTGCGGGTTGTCGATCAGTGGGCCTATCACTCCAGGCTGTATGAAGCCGCGGCGGTGGTCGCGGAAAACCCCGCGCTCGAACTGGTCCAGCTCAATTCATTTGGCTGCGGCCTGGACGCGGTGACCACCGATCAGGTCAAGGAGATTCTTGAAGCGTCTCATCGCATCTATACCGTCCTGAAAATTGACGAGGTCAGCAATCTCGGCGCGGCGCGCATCCGTATCCGCTCACTCAAGGCCGCGATGGACGAGCGGGCCCGCCAGACGCGGGAGCAGCGGCCACCGGCCGGTTCCTATACGCTGAAGCGGGTACCGTTCAGCAAAAGCATGAAGGCTGATCACACGATTCTGGCACCGCAGATGTCGCCGATCCATTTCAATCTGATTGAAGCGGTCCTGCGGCGACACGGCTACCGGACGATCATCCTGAAAAAGACCGATGCCCATGATATCGAGACCGGACTCAAATATGTCAACAATGATGCCTGTTATCCCTCGATCATCGTCGTCGGCCAGCTGATCGCGGCCCTGCAGAGCGGCCGCTATGATGTGAACAACTGCTCGGTCTTCATCACACAGACCGGCGGCGGCTGCCGGGCGACCAATTATGTCGCGTTTCTGCGCAAAGCTTTGCAGGAAGCCGGATTCGGCCATGTTTCCGTCGTTGCGATCAGTGTCTCGGGAATCGAGCATAATCCCGGGTTCAGCTTCACGCCGTATTTGCTTCATCAGGTGGTCCAGGCACTGGTGATCGGCGATGTACTGCAGACGACACTGCTGCGTGTCCGTCCTTATGAACTGGAACCGGGCGGCGCGATGGCTCTGTATGACCACTGGCAGAAAATCTGCCGCGAATTCTTTCAGCCCGATGGCGATCGTCCGGCTCAGGAACGACCGCTTCGCTATCAGGCGCTGATCCGTTCAATTGTCGCAGCGTTTGACCAGATGCCGCTGCGGACTGAACAGCGCCGGCCGCGAATCGGCCTGGTCGGGGAAATTCTGGTCAAATTCCATCCGGACGCCAATAATCACGCGATTGATGTTATCGAGTCGGAAGGCTGCGAAGCCGTCATGCCCGGCCTGCTCGACTTTTTCTTTTATTGTTTCTACAACACCTCATGGAAACACCGCCAGATCGGTACCGGGCGGAAAAGCGCCCTGATGGCGCAGATCGCGATCCGCCTGATGGAACAGTATCGCCGTCCGGCGGTCGACGCGCTGCGCCGCAGCAAGCGATTCACTGTCCCGCAGCCGATCCGTCAGCTGGCCAAACGGGTTGAGCCGATTCTCTCGATCGGCAATGACAATGGTGAAGGATGGTTTCTGACCGCGGAAATGCTCGAGCTGATCTCTGACGATGTGCCCAATATCATCTGTGCGCAGCCGTTTGCCTGTCTGCCGAACCATGTCACCGGCAAGGGGATGATCAAAGCGCTGCGCAAACTGCATCCGCAGGCCAATATCGTTCCGATCGATTATGATCCGGGAGCCAGTGAAGTCAATCAGCTGAACCGCATTCGCCTGATGATCGCGACGGCGATCCGGGTGGCCCGGCCTCCGCCGTCCGGGAAAGCTCCCTGACAACCGCCGAGGCGAGCAGGAGGCCGGCAGACGCCGGTACAAAGATCATGCTGGCCGGTGATTGGCGGCTGCCGTCAGGCTCCGGTCTGTCCGGATGCTGAACCGGTTCTTCGGTTGAATAGACAACGTCGAGGCGGTCAATGCCGCGGCGGCGCAGTTCCCGACGCATGACCCGGGCCAGCGGGCATGTGGTGGTGGCAAACAGATCGGTCCGCTCAAGCCGGGTCGGATCAAGCTTATAGCCGGTCCCCATCGAACTGATCAGCGGTATTCCATGGCTGCGCGCATGAACGATCAGGCTGATCTTGGCGGATACGGTATCAATCGCGTCGATGATGTAATCGACCGGCGGTGTGAGAATGGATGCGGCCATCTGATTATCCGGATCAGCCGGCCAGAAGACCGGATGCGTTTCAACGCGGCAGTCCGGGCGGATGGACAGCAGACGCCGCCTGGCCGCGTCGGTTTTCAATTCACCGAGCTGGTCGTCGGTCGCGAACAGCTGGCGGTTAAAATTGCTCAGCGCGATCCGGTCGTGATCAACCAGGATCAGGCGGCCGACGCCGCTGCGGCACAAGGCTTCGGCCGCGATCGAGCCCACGCCGCCCAGGCCGAACACGGCAACCGTGGCATCTGCGAGGCGCTCAACGGCCTGCCGGCCGATCAGCCAGCGGCTGCGGCTTGATTTATCTTCCATGGCGGATCCTCCCGCGGCATCCGGCCGCTTGACAGTCTTTGCATCAGGCGCGATCTATCATATAATAGCAGATGGCGACCGGCAAGTCCGCCGTCTCGCTTTTGAACGAGCGAAAAGGAGCTGCATCATGTCAGATAAAATCCGCACATTGACCTATGGGGGTGTCTTGTCAGCTGTTATCATGCTGGCGACGCTCCTGTCACTGCCGATGCCAAGCGGGTACGGCTATATTAACTTCGGAGATGGCGCGATTTTCGCGGCGGCTTCGATTCTCGGCCCTTTTGCTGCGATCAGCGCGGCGATCGGTTCCGCCCTGGCAGATCTGATCGTCGGCTATTCCCTCTATATGCCGGCGACATTTTTGATCAAGGGTCTGATGGGCCTGATCAGCGGATTCGCGCTCCGGCGCAGCCGGTGCATGCCCTGGTACATGATGGCTGTCTTATTTCTTCTCTGTGAAGTCATCATGGTTGGCGGGTATTTTGTTTTTGAGTGGATTTTATACGGTATCGCCGCTGCCTCCGGCCAACTGCTGTTCAACAGCCTGCAGGGGATCGCGGGCATCGCGACCGGCCTGGCGGTTGTTCCGCTCGCGCGCCGGATCAGGACCAATGCGCTGCCGACCGATATGATATAATTATTTCATTGCGATCAATCATGATGATGAGCGGGAGGAACGCTGTGCAGGCGTCAGGTGAGAAACAACTGTTGAAGAAGGCAGTCGGCGGAGACCAGGCTGCTTTTGGTGAGCTGGTTGAGCTTTACACACCCCGTATCTACAGTGTCTGTTTCGGATTTCTCGGTCATCGCCAGGATGCTGAGGACTGCACACAGGAAACGTTCATCAAAGCGTACCGCGCGATCAGCCGTTTCAGTTTCCGCGCGTCATTCTATACCTGGATCTACCGGATCGCGATCAATGCCTGCCACGATTATCGGCGACGGCATCATAAGGTCACGGTTCAGTCACTCGACCGCGAAATGGAGCTGGACGACAGCTCCGTTCCGTTTCAGCTGGCCGATGATCAGCCGGGGCCGCTTGACCTTGCGGAGCTCGAAGAGACCCGGCGGATGGTCCGCGAGGCGATCGCGACCCTGCCGAATTATCTGGCTGAAATACTCATCATGCGTGATCTGCAGCAAATGAGCTATCAGGAATTATCCGATATCTTTGATCTTAAGGCCGGTACGGTCAAATCCCGCCTGGCACGGGCCCGCCAACAGCTGATGCTGGAACTGCGGCGGCGGGAACAAGACGCTGCCGGACAGCGTCTAAACACTGACCCGATATCCGACCAAGCGCAAAGAGGAGGCGAAGACCATGCGACTTAATTGTGACCAGGCACGTGAAATGCTGGCTGAATATCTTGACAACAGCCTGTTGCCTGAAGATCGCCAGCGTCTGCAGCTGCATCTTGATCACTGTGAGTCCTGCCGGACCGATCTCGAGTTGCAGCAGGCATGGCTGCAGGAGGCACGCCCCCTTATCCTGAAGGATCCTGATTTCCAGAGCGCCGCAGATCTGAGCCAGCGGATCCGGGCTTCACTCGACCGGATGAATGATTCGGGCGAAAACCATTCATCCGTTTCTAAAGAAACTCCCGTTTATTCAGGCAGGCGGATCTGGCCGCGTCGGCTGGTTCTGACCGCGGCTGCGATGCTGGTTCTTTTTTTCGGTGTCTACGCGTTCAGTGAACTGTACCAGAACACCATGGGCCGTCCTTCAAAAACCGGCTCGATCATAGCGATGGGGGCTGACTCAGCCCAGGAAGACGGCGCGGAAGAACCGGGTGGCGTTAAAGGCCTAGGTATGGATGACGAGCTGGCGAGCCAGACGGATTCGATGGTCGACCTCGGCGACGATCAACCGGTCATCAGAACCGAGTCGCTGCTTCAGGACACCGGCTGGACCGTCTATCAGGGTTCGCTGGCTGATCTGCCGATCGGCAGCGGGCTGTTTGTCCGTCCTTCCTCTGATCCGATATCGGAAGAAACCTCTGCGACGGAGACCAGCGAACCCCGCGACAGTGCCGATCCGCAGACCGGAACGGTTTTAGCGGCCGAACTTCTGACCAGTGCCCGGGACATCCGTGTGCTGGTCCGTCCAGATCCGCCGGAGACGCTGATCTACTCATTCTGGCAGAACGGAGATGGCGACGCGTTCTGGCAGCAGGTACAGATTGAACGGAATGACTGGCCCTACCATACGCAAATTGTCAGAATGCCGGCACGGGGCGAAGCAGATAATATCCGCGAACTGCTCGGCCCGGATCTGGCCGCCGAGGTTCTGCGGGATGTTGAACTGGATAACAGTGAGATCATTCAGATATTGATTGGAGCAAGCGATTTTGACTGAGACAACCCTGCTGATACTGGATGGAAACAGCCTGATCAACCGAGCGTTCTACGGATTATACGGGCGACGCCCGCTGACAGCGCCCGATGGCACCCCCACCGGCGCGCTGTTTGCGTTTATGAACATGCTGCTGCGTTATCTGGACCAGGTCAGGCCGAGCCATGTGGCTGTGGCGTTTGACCGCCCCGAGCCGACCATGCGCCATGATCTGTATGATGATTATAAAGGCGGCCGGAAACCCATGCCGGATGATCTGGTCCTGCAGCTGCCGATCCTGAAGGACCTGCTTGACAAGATGGGCATCCGCCGTCTGGAAAAAGCAGGTTTCGAGGCGGATGATATTCTCGGAACACTGGCCCGGCTTGGTCAGAATGCCGGTCATGAGGTTCATATTGTCAGCGGGGACAAAGATGTTTTCCAACTGGTCGATGACCACATCACGGTGATCTGGCCGGTGACACGCCAGGGGCAATCTGAGCTGGAGATCTATGACCGCGACGCGGTCTACCGGCGTTATCAACTGCGCCCGGAGCAGTTTGTTGATTTCAAGGCGATCATGGGAGATCCCTCTGATAATATTCCCGGAGTCCGCGGCATCGGTGAGAAGGGTGCCATTGAGCTGTTAAGCCAATATCAGGACCTGGATACGATTTATTCGTCACTGGACCAGCTCAGACCCGCGGTGACCCGCAAATTGGAGGAAAGCCGCGACATGGCCTATCTGTCGCGCGATCTGGCGCGGATCCGCTGCGATGTGCCGCTTGAGTACGCGCTCGATGATCTGCGGCGCCAGCCGGGCGATCCGGATGCCCTGCACCAGCTGCTCAGCCATCTTGACCTGAGACAGCTGATCAGCCGTCTTGACCTGACGCCGGCCGCAGCGGAGCCGGATGGCCAGCCGGCTCCAGAGGATGAGCAGGTGGAATCTGATCTGAACCAACTGGTGAATGATCTGGCGGATGATAACCCGGAAACGCTGATTTCGTTTCATCTGGATGAAGCAGGAGCTTTCTACTGGACCAGCGACGGACATGGTGTGGCGGTCCTGCCAGCGGATTCACGGGACGCGGCCTGGCGCAAGCTGGCGGAAAGCGGGCGGCGTCTCATCTGCAGTGATATCAAGACCTTGCTGCGACGTCATAATCTGCCGGTCCTGCCGGATGTTCATGATGTGCTGATCGCGGCGCATCTTCTCAACCAGTCTGATGGCCGACCGGACCTGGTCCGGGTCGCTCAGGCGGTCACCGGACAGGCACCGATGCTGCCTGAACAGGATGGCGAATGGCATCAGCAGGATCTCATGGCCGCGGCGGACGCAAAGGACGATCGCTTATCGAAAAATGGACAGGCGGCGGCTGAATTACGCTCGATCCATCAGATCGCGGTGCTGCAGATTCCCCAGATTGAATCTCGCGGGATTCAAACCCTGTCCTATGAGATCGAGATGCCGCTGGCTGGAATTCTGGCCTCGATGGAACAGAAGGGTGTCGCAGTCGACCTGGCGCTGCTTGACCGGCTCGGCGGCGAGATGGATCAGCAGCTTGAACAGCTGGAAAAAGAAATTCACGCTCTGACCGGTGAGACATTCAATATCAATTCACCCAAGCAGCTCAGCGAAGTACTTTTCGGCCAGCTCGGGCTGAAGCCGGGTAAAAAACGCAGCGGCGGAACCTTTTCAACCGATTCCGATGAACTTGACCGGCTGGCAGATGAGCATCCGGTCATCCGCAGGATCATTGAGTTTCGCCAGACCGCGAAACTGCGTTCAACCTATATAGAGGGTCTGCGCAAAGTGATTGACCCGAATGACGGGCGTGTCCATACGACGTTCAACCAGATGCTGACGTCGACCGGGCGCCTGAGCAGTACTGAACCGAATCTGCAGAATATTCCGATCCGGATGGCGGCAGGGCAGAAGATCCGGGCCGCGTTCATCACAGCCCCGGAATTTATTCTGCTTGACGCCGATTATTCGCAGATTGAGCTGCGCCTGCTGGCTCATTTATCCGGTGATCCGGCGATGCTTGAAGCGTTTCGCCGGGGAGCGGATATTCATACGGAAACGGCCTGTTCGCTGTTCGGATGCCAGCCGGATACCGTGACGTCGGAGCAGCGGGCGATCGCCAAGACGATGAATTTCAGCATCGTCTACGGCATCAGTGATTTCGGGCTGGCGCGCGATCTCGGTGTACCGATTCAGACGGCGCACCAGCTGATCCATGATTATGACCAGCGTTATCCCCGGGTTCGCCAATGGCTCAATGAGCAGGTTGAGCTGGCTCATGAAAAAGGGTATGTCGAGACCATGTTCGGCCGGCGCCGCTATCTGCATGAACTGAAATCAGCCAATCGCAATGTGCGCCAGTTCGGCGAAAGAGCCGCGATGAACGCGCCGGTCCAGGGATCTGCCGCTGATCTGATCAAGATCGCGATGGTCCGCGTGGAGCAGGCCTTGCGCCAGCAGAACCTGCAGGCTGAACTCATCCTGCAGGTGCATGATGAACTGATGGTGGAAGCACCTGTGGCAGAGCGGGATGAAGCGGCAGCGCTGCTGCAGCGCTGCATGGAGTCCGCGGTCCAGCTCGACGTACCGCTGGTTGCCGAAGTGCGCAGCGGGGCCAGCTGGGCGGATTGCCACTGAGCCGCAGGCCCGGCCGGGCCGCTGATGCCAAGTGGAACAGTGAAAATGAAAGCAAGAGGATCTAAGCGATGTTTGTGATCGGAATTACCGGTGGAATCGGCTGCGGGAAAAGCACCGCGGCCGCGGTCTGCCGCGAAGCCGGACTGCCGGTGCTTGACGCCGATGAGATTTCCCGTGAGGTGACAGCTGCCGGCGGTGACGCGCTTGCGGAAATTCGCGAGTTGTTCGGACCGGCTGTCTTTGCCGATGATGGATCACTCGATCGTGCCAATGCGGCAAAACGCGTGTTTCGTGATCACCGCTCACTCGATCAGTTAAGCCGGATCGTGCACCGCCATGTCCTGCGTATCATGCGCGAACGGCTGGAGCAGCTGGCTGAAAAGGGGACCGGTGCCGCGGTCCTCGATGTCCCGATCCCGGTCCGTGAGGGTTTTGTCGACCAGTGTGACCAGATCTGGGTTGTCTGGGCCGGGGATAGGCAGAGGATTGAACGCCTCGCGGCCCGCGGGATGGAGCCGGACGAGGCGCGCCGCAGGATGGCGATGCAGATGACCCGTGAGGAATATGAAGCGCTGGCGGATCATGTGCTGAACAATGACGGCCCGCCGGATGAACTGGCAGGCCGTGTCATGGAACTTCTTGAACTGGAACTGGGGCAGCGTGGCATCCGAATGGTCAGACATTGAAGCGGAACAGCACCACATCTCCGTCTTTCACCACATAATCCTTACCCTCTGAACGGACCAGGCCTTTTTCTTTGGCCGCTGCCATCTGTCCACAGGCCTTGAGGTCGTCAAAGGCGACGACTTCGGCGCGGATGAAGCCGCGTTCGAAATCGGAATGTATCTTGCCGGCTGCCTGCGGCGCGCGGGTGCCGCGGGTGATGGTCCAGGCGCGCACTTCCTTCGGTCCCGCCGTCAGATATGAAATCAAGCCGAGCAAGCGGTAGCCGGCCTGGATAATCTGATCGAGCCCTGTTGTCTCAATGCCGAGTTCGCTGAGGAACTCAGCGCGTTCTTCATCTTCGAGCGCCGCGATTTCCGCTTCGATCCTGGCACTGATCAGGACGACTTCCGCGCCTTCACGCTGCGCGATCTGACGAACCGGCGCGACATACTGCGGCTCCGGACCGCCGACCGCGTCTTCGGCGATATTGGCGACATAAAGAATCGGTTTGAGAGAAAGCAGCGGCAGATCACGCAGTGTTGTTTTCTCCTCTTCGGTGAATGTCAGGGTTCGGGCGGAGTGCCCTTGCGCGAGGCAGGTCTGGATCCGTTCGTACAGTTCAAGATCGCTGAGCAGTTTTTTGTCACCGCCTTTGGCCAGTTTGCGGGTCTTTTCAATGCGTCGTTCGACGAATTCCATATCCGAGAGAATCAGTTCAATGTTGATCGTTTCGATATCGTCAGCCGGATCAGTCCGTCCTTCAACATGGATGACATTGGGGTCGTCAAAGCAGCGGACGACATGAACGATCGCGTCGACTTCTCGGATATTGGTCAGGAACTTATTGCCCAGACCTTCACCGCGGCTCGCACCACGGACCAGTCCGGCGATATCGACAAAATCAATCAGCGCCGGTGTATATTTTTCCGGATGGTACAGTTCGGACAAAAAGTCCAGGCGACTGTCCGGAACGGGCACGACACCGACATTCGGCTCGATCGTGCAGAATGGATAGTTGGCGACAGCCGCGCCTGCCCGGGTGATGGCATTAAACAAAGTACTCTTGCCGACATTCGGCAGTCCGACGATTCCCAATTGCATGGTGGATCCTCCTATGTCATTAAACAGCAGTATTATGGCAGATTCTGCCGGGTGATGCAATCAGCCCTCAGGCGGCCAGAAGGATAGAATCAATTCAGGAGGTGCGCCATGGCAGATATAAATTGCGGCGTGATGATATCCTGCGCCATGTTCGGTCTTGATGGAGTCCGGGTTGATATCGAGGTCGCGATCCTGCCGGGATTGCCTCATTTCCACATTGTCGGCCTGGGCGACGCGGCTGTTCGCGAAGCCCGCAACCGCGTTCATGCCGCTCTGCACAACAGCGGATTCGGTCTGCCGGCACGCCGGGTGACCGCCAGTTATGCCCCGGCCTGGCTGCCCAAGACCGGCTCCGCGTTTGATCTGCCGCTGGCTCTGGCGATCCTGATCGCCTCCACACAGATCCGCCGGCCGTGTCGTCCGGTCTGTGCCCTGGGCGAACTGGGTCTGGACGGGACCATCCGGCCGGTTCCAGGGGTCCTGTGCCGGCTTTCCGCGTTGACGCAGCTGAACCCGCCGCCGGATGTTCTGATTCCATCGGCCTGCCGGCAGGAGGCTTCGCTGCTGCCCGGGCTTCGTCTGCTGCCGGTTGATAACTTGCGCCAGGCCGCCCGGCTGATTGAATCGCCGGCGACGGATGACCGCGGACGATCCCGCCCGCCTGGTGACGCACTGCCAGGGGCAGAGGACATGCCGGAAGATGACCATGAGATACCGGATCTCACGATGATCCGCGGCCAGCCGCAAGGTGTCCGTGCGGCCCAGCTGGCCGCGGCCGGTCTACATCATCTGTTTTTGATTGGAGCTCCTGGCTGCGGCAAGACGACGAT
>RZZF01000472.1 GCA_009929975.1 Clostridia bacterium | reverse complement strand
TCGCCGATGATCAGCTCGCGCTGGCCGCGGCCGACCGGAACCATCGCATCGATGGCCTTCAGACCGGTCTGAACCGGCTGATCTACGGACTGACGTGCGATAACACCCGGCGCAACCTTCTCAACCGCATCGGTCAATTTGGTTTCGATCGGACCTTTGCCATCGATCGGGTTACCCAGCGCGTCGACAACGCGACCGAGCATTTCCGGACCTACCGGTACTTCAAGAATACGGCCGGTACAACGGGCAGTCATGCCCTCGACCAGACCCTGGTAGTCGCCCAGTACTACGGCACCTACAGAGTCACGCTCCAGGCTAAGCGCCATACCATAAACGCCACCCGGGAATTCGATCATCTCACCGTACATGACGTCGGCAAGACCGTGGATCAGGATAATACCATCGGAAACACTGACGATGGTGCCCTCGTTACGGGCTTCAGAAGACACATCAAGCTGTTCGATGCGCTTCTTGAGAATCTCGCTGATCTCAGAAGGATTCAGTTGCTGCATTGTTATTCCTCACACTCAGGAATTCATCGCTTCGGCCAGTTTCGCCAGTCGTGCACGAACGGAACCATCGATCACAAGGTCGTCAGAGCGAACCACCACACCGCCAATGATGGACTTGTCCACCTGAGCGGTCAGTTTCACTTCACGACCCAACTTGGTGCTGAGGGCCTTGGCCAGTTTCTCCTGCTGTGCATCGTCAAGCGGGAAAGCCGTGGTCAGGTCAACATCGACCTTTTTCTCCAGGTTGGCTTTCAGACGCTCGAACTGCACGGAGATTTCCGGCAGCAGACTCAGCCGGCCATTCTGGGCCAGCAAGCGAACGAAGTTCTTGCCTGCTTCTCCAGCCTGCTCACCGAGCACCGACAGTACAACGTCGGCTTTTTGCTCGCTGGTCAGCGCGGGATTACTCAGCACACGGGTCATCAGACTGTCGCTAACCGCCTGAGCGGTTAACGACAGCAGCTGTGACCACTGATCGAGGTTGCCCTGTTCGCGCGCATATTCGAATGCGGCGTTGGTGTAG
>RZZF01000471.1 GCA_009929975.1 Clostridia bacterium | reverse complement strand
AATCGACCTCGGCACAGCGACGGTGTTGATTTATGTTAAGGGAAAAGGCGTTGTTCTGAGTGAACCTTCAGTTGTCGCGATCAATTCCCGGTCGGGAAAAGTGCTGGCCGTCGGTGAAAGCGCCAGCCTGATGCTGGGCCGTACACCAGGTATCGTTGACGCGATACGGCCGCTGAGAGATGGTGTGATTTCAGATTTCAAAGTCACCGAAGTCATGCTCAAAGCCTTCATCGGCCGGGTCAGCCGGGGTCTGCGTGCCAAGTATTTCAAACCGACGATCGTTGTCTGTGTCCCCAGTGTGATCACGCCGGTCGAACAGAAGGCCGTTGAAGATGCCTGCAAGCACGCGGGTGCGAAAGATGTCTTCCTGATCCGTGAACCGATCGCCGCTGCGATCGGTGCCGGGATTGACATCACCAAGGCCTGCGGCAGCATGATTGTTGATATCGGCGGCGGAACTTCCGATATCGCGGTCATCTCGCTATGCCAGCCGGTTGTTGATTATTCGCTGAAGGTCGCGGGAGACCGCTTTGATGAAGCGATTGTCAAGCATGTCAGACGCAAGCATAACATTCTGATTGGTGACCGGACAGCAGAAGAACTGAAAATCAACATCGGTTGTGCCTATCCGCGTGATGAGGAACTGACGATGGAAGTCCGCGGCCGCAACCTGATTACCGGACTGCCGGCAACCATCTCGGTCTCTTCAACTGAAATGCTGGAAGCCCTTGAGGAACCGGTTGCTCAGATTTTCGAAGCGGTTCACTCTGTTCTGGAAAGAACACCGCCTGAACTGATGGCTGACATCAGCCAGCGCGGCATCGTCCTGACCGGCGGAGGTGCTCTGCTGTATGGTCTTGACCGTATGCTCGCGGCAAAAGTTGGCATCGATGTCGTTGTCGCTGAAGACGCTGTTTCCTGTGTCGCGGTCGGTACCGGCAAAGCGCTGACAATGATGGATAAATTCGCGGCCCTGAGTGACGCCTGACAGCCTTCCCTCATCGTTATCTGTATGAACGCCCGGTCATGACCGGGC
>RZZF01000150.1 GCA_009929975.1 Clostridia bacterium | reverse complement strand
GACGTCAACAGGCCGGCAGCCATGGTTATATGAGCAATGTGGGCTATGCCGGAGTGCGTGAGGCGATCTCCCGGCAGATGGCCGAGAATCTTTCACTCGATCTTGTCGTGATCGCGCCGCAGGCGGAAGTTCCGGTTTGCAGAATCATGGACTATGGCAAATTTTTATTCGAACAGTCCAAGAAGGAACGTGACGCCAAGAAGAAGCAGAAGGTGACGGAAGTCAAGGAAGTCGGTGTCAAGCTGACAACAGAAGAACACGATTTCGGATATAAGACCAGAAATGCTTGTCGATTCCTGGAAGACGGAGACCGGGTCAAAGTTGTGATCCGCTTTCGCGGCAGGGAAATGGCCTATACCCACAGGGGCTTTGATGTGATGAAGCAGTTTGCCGACGCGTGCAGTGAATTTGGGACAGTCGACCGCCCGCCGAGGGTGGAAGGCCGGAACATGGTCATGTTCATGGCGCCGAACAAAGAATAAATCATCAGAAACAGAACATGTTAACAGGTTCGATCCTGGCAGCAGGGTCTGAATCTGATGCCATTGAACCAATGGAAAGACAGAGGAGGAAAGCAAATGCCGAAACAAAAAACACACAGTTCGTCAAAAAAGAGATTCAAGGTTACCGGAACCGGTAAAATACTTCGTGCTCAGGCGTTTAAAAAACACATTCTGACCAAGAAGTCCACGAAACGCAAGCGTAATCTGCGTGGAACCGTTGTCGTTTCGCCAGCCAATGCACAGGTCGTTCGTCAAATGATTCCTTACAAATAAGCGAAAACAATCAGTCAGATCGGCTGAGATACGATACGGGAGGTAACCATCATGTCAAGAGTCAAGAGATCCGTCCGGGCCCGTGCCCGTCATAAAAAGGTACTGCGCCAGGCGAAAGGCTATTTCGGCAATAAGAGCAAGCTGTTCAAGGTCGCCAATCAGCAGGTCATGAAATCACTGACCTATGCCTATCGCGACCGCCGCAACAAGAAGCGTGAATTCCGTAAATTGTGGATTACCCGCATCAACGCCGCGGCACGTCTCAACGGCCTGTCCTACAGCCGTTTCATCAACGGACTGAACCGGGCTGATATCGCACTGGACCGCAAGGTCCTGGCCGACATCGCGGTGTCTGATCCGGCTGGTTTCAGCGCTTTGTGCGAGAAAGCCAAAGCCGCGCTCTGATGCCTTTCGCTTCGGGATGACATATTTTTTATTTATAGTATGATAATAAGGACGGGCACCGCCCGTCCTTCGAATTTTTCAGACAAAGACAGAGGCACTTGTGATCGAGATCAGAAGCAAAGACAATGCGAGATTCAAGCTGTGGCTGTCATTGCAGCGGACGGCTCAGGGCCGTGATCCAGACCAGGTTCTGGTCGAGGGTCTGCGTTTCTGCCAGGATGTACTGATCAGCGGCCTGCTGCCGGATCAGATCATCCTCAGCGAGACTGCCTGCAGGCAGCCCGCGATCCAGGCACTGGCTGACAGCTTGCCGGAGCGGACGGAGCGCTTCTTGATCAGTGACGATCTGATGCGCCGGCTCAGTCAGACCCGCCAGCCGCAGGGCGTGATGCTGGTCGTACCGGCTCCGCCGATGAGCGCGGCCCAGGTGGTCCCTGATCGGCAGGGCCTCTATCTCATCGCGGATCAGGTTCAGGATCCCGGTAATCTCGGCAGCATGATCCGCACAGCGGACGCGTTCGGCTTTTCGGCTCTGCTGCTGACCGTGGGTACGGTTTCTCCGCTGAATGACAAAGTGCTGCGGGCCAGCATGGGATCTGTTTTTCATATCCCGCTGTATCGTTTCGCTGATCTGGACGCGGTCAGTCAATGGCTGCAATGTGCGCGAATTCCGATTCTGGCAGCGGATCTGGCGGGCGAGAGCAGTCTGGCCGGTTCCTGGCAGGCACCGGCCGCGCTGCTGATCGGCAATGAAGCCCGGGGCTTGTCCGAGCAGGCACGCCGGCTGGCCGACCGGCTGATCCATGTACCCATGCCGGGACGGGCTGAATCACTCAATGCAGCCGCGGCAGCGGCCATTCTCTGTTATGAGCTGATGCGCCGCCGTGATAGGGCACGGCCTCAACAGGAGGATCAAACATGAATATCATCATCGTCGGCGATGGCAAGGTCGGCTATACGCTAGCCGAAAATCTGTCCCAGGAAGATCATGATGTCACGATTATTGATAAGGATCCGGAAGCCCTGCGCCGGGCGGCTGACCAGCTGGATGTCATGTGTGTCAGGGGCAGCGGGGTCAGTGTCAAGGTGCTGATTGAAGCCGGTGTCCGGACCACGGATCTTCTGATCGCCGCGACATCGAGCGATGAGATGAATATGGTCTGCGCGCTGACCGGCAAGAAACTGGGCGCGCAGCGGACGGTGGCACGGATCAGGGATCCCGAGTATGCCAGCGAGCTCTCGCTGCTGCGCAAGGAACTCGGCCTGGACATGATCATCAATCCGGAACAGTCGGCTGCCTATGAGATGGCCCGCCTGCTGCAATTTCCGTCCGCGATGAATATCGAAAGTTTTGCCAAGGGCCGGGTCGAGCTGGTTGAGCTGCATATCGGACCGGAAGATCCGATCGCCGGCATGAAACTGAAGAAAGTTCACGCCCGTTTCAATACACCGATCCTGATCGGGGCCATTGAACGTGACGGCGCGGTGTACATTCCCGACGGTGAATCCGAGATCCGGGTCAATGACACGATTTATGTTGTCGGCAAGACGGCCAATGCCTATACATTCTGCAAGGCCATCGGCAAATGCGCGACACGGATCCGCAATGTCATGGTGGTCGGCGGCGGCCGTGTTTCCTATTATCTGGCCAGCCAGATCCTCAATATGGGGATGAAACTGAAAATCGTGGAGATTGACCGGGACCGCTGTCAGGAACTGAATGAACTGCTGCCCAATGTCCTGATCATCCACGGGGATGGTACGAGCGAGGACCTGCTGCTGTCAGAGAACATGGCGGATATGGACGCGTTCGTCGCCATGACCGGCCGGGACGAGGATAATCTGATCCTGGCGCTGCTGGCTAAGCGGGCCGGCGTCCAGAAAACAATCGCCAAAGTGACACGGATGAATTACAGCGATATCATCCGCTCTCTGGGCATCGACAGCATCGTCAGTCCGCGTCTGCTGACCGCCAACCACATTATCCGCTATGTGCGCGGCCTGAACAACGCGACAGGCAACAGTGTGGAAGCCTTGTATAAGATCGTCGGGGGGCAGGCGGAGATTGTTGAGTTCATCATCAATGAGGACCGCTGGTTTCTCAATATCCGCCTGCGCCATCTCAATCTGATCAAAGGCGTTCTGGTCGCGACGATTGTCCGTCAGAATGAGATCATCATCCCGCATGGTAATGATGTCATGCAGATAGATGACCGCGTGATTCTGGTGACACGGGTCCATGCCCTGTCTGATCTGGATGATATCGTGATTCCGGAAGGCTCAAAGGTAGAAGCGCCATGAATTACCGCGCTGTCATCCGCAGTCTGGGAATCGTGATGCTGGCTGAAGCCGTTTTCATGATTCCGTCCGTCATCATCTCACTGTATTACCATGAAGGGGATACGGCGTCATTCCTGGCGACCATTCTGATCCTGCTGGTCATCGGATTTCCCCTGTTCAGGATTCAGGCCAGCCAGCCGCGCCTTTTCGCCCGTGACGGATTCGCGATTGTCGCGCTGGGCTGGCTGGTTATGTCGTTTTTCGGCGCGCTGCCGTTTCATTTCGCCGGCGCGACGGATCATTTCATCATGGCCCTGTTCGAGTCGACATCGGGCTTTACCACAACCGGAGCCAGTATTTTCACCGATGTCGAGTCGCTGCCGCGCGGTCTGGTTTTCTGGCGCAGCTTTACCCACTGGATCGGCGGCATGGGTGTTCTCCTGCTCACCCTGGCGATCCTGCCGATGTTCGGCAGCGGGGCCCTGCACATTCTGCGCGCGGAAAGCCCGGGTCCTTCTCCGGGAAAACTGGTGCCGAAAATCGGCCAGACCGCGAAAATTCTCTACAGCCTCTATATCGGTCTCACGCTGCTGCAGATCCTGCTCCTCGGACTGGCCGGTGTTGAGTTGTTTGACGCGCTGATCCACACCTTCGGATCAGCCGGGACGGGCGGGTTTTCCAACTATAACGCCAGTGTCGGGGCGTTTGACAGCCTGGCGGTTGAACTGATCATCGGTGTCTTCGTCCTGCTTTTCGGCGTCAGTTTTACCCTGCATTACCAGCTGGTCCGCGGACGCTGGCGCGATGTTGTCAAAGACGCTGAACTGCGCCTTTACGCGCTGGTCGTACTCGGTTCGATCCTGATCATCAGCTGGTCATTGTATTCGGAGAATTTCGCTTCGGTCGGCGGCTCGCTGCGCCAGGCGTTTTTTCAGGTCGCGTCGATTGTGACGACCACCGGCTACGCGACCGCTGACTTCAACAATTGGCCCCTGATCGCCAGAATCATTCTGGTCGCCCTGATGCTGATCGGCCCCTGTGCCGGTTCAACCGGCGGCGGCATCAAGATGATCCGCCTGCTGATGGTCGGCCGGATCATCCGCCGCGAAATGGTGCGGATCAAGCATCCGCAGTCATTCCATACCGTCCAGATGGGCGGCAAGGCAGTTGATGAACGCATCCTGCACGGGGTATCGGCCTTCATCCTCTTCTATATGCTGATCATGCTGGCGGCGATCCTGCTGGTCGCGCCGGACTCACCGAATCTGGATACCGCGGTCACCTCCGTCATCGCCTGCATCAGCAATATCGGCCCCGGACTCGGGGCGGTCGGACCGATCGGCAACTATGCCGGCTTTTCACCGTTCAGCCAGGCCGTTCTCAGCTTATGCATGGTGATCGGCCGGCTGGAGATTTTTCCGGTGATGATTTTGTTCATGCCGTCATTCTGGCGCCGGATCAGTATCTAAGCGTCGGCCTGCTGCGCGATGGCAACTCGTCCGGACATCTGATACACTGAAAATAAACTCGCAAAGGAAAGACAGGAATCAACATGCAGATCATTGTCGTGGGATGTGGAAAAGTCGGTTCATCACTGGCCGCGGAACTGCTGGCGCAGGATCATGATGTCGTTATCGTTGAAGGCGATCAGGAACTGATGCACAACGCGGATCACCTGGATTGTGTCAAGATTATCGGTGTGCCGATCGACCGTGATATCC
>RZZF01000004.1 GCA_009929975.1 Clostridia bacterium | reverse complement strand
CCGTAATCCTGCGCCATGTCGCCGACTTTCTTGTTTTCCAGAATACCACCGCTGGAGAGAAGGTCAGGATGAATGACGGAGCCCGCGCGGGCTTCGAGCAGCGGCTTGAAGTTTTCTTTCAGGTAAATGTCCTCACCGGTGCAGATCGGCACGGTGGTGCTCTGGCTCAGACGGATGTACTGATCGGTCAGCTGCCAGGGAATCATGTCTTCCGCCCAGGCAATATTGTACTTCTCAATCCGACGGCACAGCTTGATGCAGTCTTCCACACCGATATGACCGAAATGGTCAATCGCCAGGGGAATCTCATAGCCGATGACTGCACGGACATCCGCGACATACTGTTCGAGCATGTCGAAGCCTTTTTCGGTGACGTGGATACCGGTTAACGGATGCATGACATTGAAACGGTCGTAGCGGCGGTTGCGCCATACATTCGCTTCTACAGGATCGGTCGGTTTCTCGCCGCCTTTGGCGAACATCCAGTCAATATAGCCGAGCGGCGCGTTGATCGTGCCCGGTTCGCCGAGCAGAATACCAAGCCCCAGATCCATCTTCAGGAAGGTGAATCCCATCTCCATACGGGCTTTCAGGGCCTGTCCCATCTCGGTTCCGGTATGCTTGCCATCAACGTCCGTGTCGCAGTAAATGCGGACTTCGTCACGGAATTTGCCGCCAAGCATCTGGTAGACGGGAACATTGTATGCCTTACCGGCCAGGTCCCACAGGGCGAGCTCAACACCACAGACGCCGCCGGCCTGACGAGCATGTCCGCCGAACTGCTTGATTCTGCGGAACAGACGATCGACATCGCAGGGGTTTTCGCCGATCAGACGGCTCTTCAGCATGGCGGCGTACTGGCGGCTTGCGCCGTCGCGGACTTCACCGAAACCGACCAGTCCCTGATTGGTATAAATCTTCATCAGAGTGCAGTGCATGGGAGCGCCGACGATGTCGGTAAACCGCATGTCAGTGATCTTCAGGTCACTTGGGCTTGAATAGGTATTAACTTTATCAAGCACCTGTTCGTAATTTTCGCTCATAAAGACTCCTTTCATTTTCAACCGTTCCTACATTCGATTGATATGACATATTTATATGCACCCGCCGCCGATTCGTAGCGATAACCGGCGGTGAGTGAATACCTCAGTTAGTCCGCGGCAGCTCATTCCAGATCAGGCGGAAGAATCTGAACGAACCCGGATCATTGGTCAGCTCGAAGACGGTCTCTTCAGCTGTCTTCCATTTCGGCAACAGACGATGGCCCCGGGTGGTCGTTTCCGGCTCGAGTGCCAGCAGCTCCTCGGCGTTTCCCCTGACATGAAGCCGCACAGTTTCAGGATGCGCGCCGGATGCCGCGTATGAATAGATGGCAACGGTATCGTTGCGGTAGGTGAACAGGGAAATGTCAGCCGGCGCGTCCAGCCAGATGCCATTGACACTCATGAACTGGCGGATCGCGGTCAAAACCGGCTGCGGCAGATCTCTGATCCTGCTGAAATCGTCAGGCACATTCAGACAGTACAACTGTCCTTTGCCGTAAGTATCGATCGAGAAAATCGTCGTACTCAGATCGTTATGCGAGGCGTTCAGCAAAGACCAGGTCGCGTTGTTGCGATGCTCAAGCAGCGGGAAAATCACATCAGGACAAGCCGTGGCGAATCGGGTTGAATGGCCTTCCCCGGGGTAATGATAAGCGTCGGCTGTCAGAAATCGTCCTCGATAACGTATGGATGTCATTTCTTCAAGCCCTTTGCCGAGCATCAGGCGAACAAAACCGGAGGTGACGATGGCTTTGCCGCCGGTATTGACGAAGGTCCGCAGCGTCGCTATGATTTCAGGATCACAGGCCGCGGCCGCTGTAAGAAAGACCGCGGATTGATCAACCGGAAAATCCGGCATCGGCTCAAAGGGGATACCGGCCATGCCGAGATAATCTTCAAGGTGGTCCTCACCCTGGGCATGATGCGGCAGATAAACCGGAAGTCCGACACAAGCCCCTGTTTTGCTCATCATTTCATCCAGTCGGGTCAGCTGCAGTTTCATCGGTGTGACCAGTTTATTCTGGTAGAGTGAAGGCCAGCAGAACATCATGACTTCCTTCGGCTGTGACAGCACGGTAAGATAAGCCTGCTCCAGATAACAGTCGATCGGATAACACTGGTAAGGATCGAACCAGCCGCCGCCGTTGCGTCCGGGTGCTGTATTCTCCATATAGCGCATCAGGGAGTAGCTGAGATAACGGGGGAGATGCTGGTCGGTATATGACGCGTGGCGGGTCTCCGTCCCGGTATAGATCATATCGAAAAGATCCTTCTGGATCTCAGGGTTGTACCCGGTTTCCTGATAACTTTCAGCCCAGTTGGGGAATTTGATGGTGATCTTCATATCCGGATTGATCGTGCGGGCCGGGTCAAGAACAAGATTCCGGCTGACTTCCACCATTTTGGCGGTTCGGAAATCCTGCCAGGACCGGTCACCCTTTTCCGCCTGGCAATCTTCACAGGTACACTGGGTGAAGAAAAAATCATCGATGATCAACTCATCAAACTGACTGGCAATGTATTCAATGGTATCTTTCAAATGCTGCCGCATGGCAGGGCTGGTATAGCAGTAGGTGTTGAACAGGCGCTGGCGCTTACTGTCATCAGCTGTGAGATTCGATCGCGTGGTCGTTATGCCTGCCGCGACCTCAATGCCGTTCTCAGCGAACAGTTTTTTGCACATCGACAACTGTTTCCGGCTGACCAGAAGATCATCACGATATGGTTCAAGGTAGACTTTATCAACTCCGACATATTGCTGAAAAAAATTGATCTGTGTCTGCAGATCCTCAGCCGTCACATCCGCCATCGATTGAGCGATGCAGTAGATGACAGATTTGAAGTTCTGATAATGTCCCATGACAATCCTCCGAAGTGACTTCAATGGTTTGGGTTCGGCTGAACCCGCATACGTATTCATTGTACAACAAAAACGGAAAAAAGGATGCCCCTTTTTTAATTATTCTGTCAATGTGTCTCCATTTCTCAACCAATCATTGATCCCGATCCGAATGTGATATTCATTATAATGCGTAAACGAGCGATAAATATGTTTGTACATAACAACACCTCCGATATATCTGCACATCGATACCTTAATAAAATTAAAGCAGCCTGGATATCTTCCAGACTGCTTTGCTCATGTGCACAGATAAATCGGGGGCTGGTGATGGAATAATCAGAATTATGAACAAAACCTGATGCTTCAGGAATCAGTTGATTATTCGACCAGTTCCGGCTCTTCTGCCGTCTCCAGATCCGCCAGCGGACTATCATCCGTTTCGGTTTCTGTCACTTCTTCGGCGACGCGCGGTGCGATGATGCTGATTACAGATTCTTCTGCGTCCGTCACGGCGGTACAGCCCTCGGGCAAGGTGAGGTCAGCGACAACAAAGACATCGCCGATGGTCATCTTGCTGACATCGACGTGCAGATTGGCGGGAATGGCGTCCGGTTTGCTCAGCAGGGTGATTTCATGCAGGCTCTGCGACAGAACACCTTCGTCCTTGACGCGTGCGTCCTGACCCGTTATGACAACGGGAACCTGAACTTCAATGCTCTGATCGAGTGATATCTGTCCGAAATCCGCATGGATGAAGATACCTTCACGCAGCGGGTCATACTGAAGATTTTCAATTCTGGAAAGATACTGCTCACCGCTGTCAACTTCCAGATTGAGCAGGACATTGGCACCGGCAGGGGTCTGCAATGCTTTTTTCAGGTCAGCCGCATCGAGCACCAGATGCATTGACTCATCTCCGCGATTATGCAAAACGGCCGGAACTTTGCCATCTCTGCGGAGCTGGTTGAGATACCCCTTTGTTGTCAATGGCCGCTTTTCTGTTTTCAGTGTGATATGTTTCATAACTGAACCATCCTTTCCGATGTCCTGTAATCATTTTAAGTTCGTCATAACCTTCATTATACCGTGGTTCGAAAGCCCCGTCAAAACAAGCCGGTTTCGTCTGTCAGAGCTGAATCAGAAGCCAGGTCAGCGACGCGGCCATCAGCATCAGGGGGGCGGTCAGCCGGTGAAAGCGGAGAGGGACCTGCGTCTGTTTTCTGCTCAGCACGTGGGTGAGCGCCAGAAGAACGAGGCCGGTGATGATGGCGGCCAGGCCAGTCGACGCCCCTCCATATAATGTCATAAGTGCCAATCCGCCGCCAATGTCCAGGATTAGCGCACGATCTTCTTCTGAAGCGGCCCCCCTGCCGAATGCCGTTCGGGTCAGCAGCCGGGTGGCTGCAATGACCACCAGACCGGCCATGAGATGAAACAAAAGCGATTCCGGCTGAATCAGCCAGCGTAGAATCAGCCCCGGAATGGCCAGCCAATACAGCAGCCGGGGCGGCCGGTGGCCGTCGTAGAGAATCATGGCCCAGACGATCAGCAGATAGGTTGTGACCATGGCGGAAAGCGACAACAGGGCATGCAGCCAGAATTCTGACAGAAGCAGCAAGCTCGCGTCTGGTCTGGCCAGTGGGCCTCCGGCCCGCCAGAGCCACGCGGCCAGCAGGCTGTATCCGCCGGCCCAGCTTTCGATCAGGGCATAGCGGCCGGATATCGGCTGATGACAGTAGCGGCAGCGGCGGCCGAGCAGAAGATACGATGCGATAGGGATGAGATCCATCCCTTCCAGCGAATGGTGGCAGGACGGACAGTAGGAATGGCCGCGGACGATGGTTTCACCGCGGGGAAGCCGGAATATGCAGACATTGAGGAAACTTCCGATCAGCAGACCCCAGATCGCGGCAATCACAATCCAAAACTGAGTGATAAATGAATCCGGCATGCTGCTCCTCCTGTGATTTGGTGGATGACCATCTGCATTCTATCATGAAAAGCCCTTGTTTTCTTTACAAACAGGTGGTCTTGTGCTAAGATCTTGTAGCATTTGCAATCATAGCACAGGCGTGCTTTACAGGAGGAACACAACCCATGGCATCACAGCTGGAAAAGAAGGACAACCATCAAGTTCTGCTGACAATCGATGTCGCACCGGAGCAGTTTGCCGATGCGCTTCAGCAGGCTTTCCGCAAGAACGCGAAAAAATTCAATGTACCGGGATTTCGCCGGGGCAAGGCACCGATGAATATTGTCACAAAATATTACGGCGAAGGCGTGCTGTACGAAGATGCCATCGATATCGCGGCGACCCCGGCCTATGCGGAAGCGGTGAGCGAACATCAGCTCGAACCGGTTGACCGTCCTGAGATGGACATCCTGGATATCAGCCGTGAAAATGGTCTGAAATTCACGGTTCAGGTGACAGTCAAGCCAGAGGTCACGCTCGGCCAGTACCGTGGTGTAGAAGCAGTCCGGCAGCCGGTCGAGGTTTCGGATGAGCGTCTGGCCGACGAGCTCAAGCGTGTTCAGGAAAGAAATTCACGGATGGTTCCGGTCACGGATCGTCCGATCGAAAGCGGCGATACCGCCAATATCGATTATAAGGGATTCCTCAACGATGAGCCTTTTGAGGGCGGCGAAGGATCATCATATGATCTGCGTATCGGGTCCAACTCGTTCATCCCTGGTTTTGAAGATCAGCTGATCGGTCACAGTGAAGGTGATTCATGTGATTTGAATGTCACGTTCCCGGATGATTACCACAGTGAAGATCTCAAGGGCAAAGACGTTGTCTTCAAAGTAACTGTCAACAGCGTCAAGAAACGTGAACTGCCGGATCTGGATGATGAGTTCGCCAAGGATGTCAGCGAGTTCAATACGCTTGATGAATATAAAGAGGATCTGCGCCGTCAGGTTCAGGAACGTCTGCAGAGCCAGTCCGATGAGAGCTTCAAGGACAATGTCATTGCCGCTGTCACCCAGAACGCGGCCGTTGATATTCCCCATGCGATGATCCATCAGGAGATGGACAGCATGGTTGAGCAGCAGCGTACACAGATGCAGTATCAGGGAATCGAACTGGAGCAGTATCTCAGCTACATGGGACAGACGATGGACGATTTCTACAGTCAGCTGCATGAACCGGCGGAAAACCGTGTGAAGTCACAGCTGGTGCTCGAAGCGATCGCCAAAGAAGAAAAAATTGAAGCGGATGACGCTGAGATCGAAGCGGAAATCGAACGTGTCGCGGTCATGTACAACATGAAGGCAGAGGATCTCAAGGAGCGCATGGGCGGTTCAGAGAACACCTTCATCCGCGACAGTGTGGTCAGCCGCAAGACCATTGACTTCCTGGCGGCTGAAGCCGTTGCCATCGACCCGCCGGCCGAACCGGAACCCGAAGCTGCCGAGGCCGGACTGGTTGACGCGATCGAGGCTGAGGCCGAAGTCCTGGAGGCCGCTGATGTGACTGAGCCGGCGGCTGGAGAAGCGGACGCTGAATAAGCCCCCTCCGGCGTTTGCTGATTATTTACAAATAGAACTGGTATGAAGACCATAACACACGATATAATAGTGGTTGGATCAATTCCACAGGGGGGTTTTGCGAAGCTCCCCTGTCGCTATATGAAAGGAGCATAAGGATATGAGTTTAGTCCCTGTCGTTATTGAACAGACCAATCGTGGTGAGAGATCCTATGATATTTATTCCCGTCTGCTGAAAGAGCGGATCATCATGCTGAGTGAGGATGTCAATCCGGTGACCGCCAGCCTGATCACCGCTCAGCTGCTGTTTCTCGAGGCCGAGGACCCGGAGAAAGATATTCAGTTTTACATTAACAGTCCCGGTGGTGAAATTCATTCCGGCCTGATGATTTACGACACCATGCAGTACATCAAAGCGGATGTCCAGACCATCTGTATGGGCCTGGCGGCCAGCATGGGAGCGTTTCTCCTTGCCGCCGGCGCGCCTGGCAAGCGGTTCGCGCTGCCGAATGCCGAAATCATGATCCACCAGCCTTCGAGCGGAGCCCAGGGCCAGGCGTCTGATATTCATATCGCGGCGGACCACATCCTCAAGATGCGTGACCGTCTCAATCAGATTCTGGCAGACCGGACCGGTCAGCCGATTGAAAAGATCGCGGTTGATACCGATCGTGACAACTGGATGACGGCCCAACAGGCAAATGATTACGGAATCATTGATCAGATCATGGAGAAGAGGGCATAACATGGCGGATAACAACGATAAGAACAAGCCGGGCGGCCGAAATGGACGCCGCAGCGGCGAGCCTGACGGACATCATCCGATCAGCTGTTCATTCTGCGGAAAAAGCGAAGGCCAGGTCGCACGCCTGATTGCGGGTCCCGGTGTCTTTATCTGTAATGAATGTGTCGCGCTCTGTGAAGAAATTCTCAATGACGAGCAAGTGGCGATTGACGATAACCAGGAACTGGATCAACCCGGCGAATTGATGTCGCCGGCAGAGATCAAAGCCGCGCTTGACCAGTATGTCATCGGTCAGGAACAATCCAAGAAGGCGTTGTCAGTGGCCGTATACAATCACTATAAGCGGGTCTATGCTGATGCGCCGGAACATGAGGATGATGTCGAACTGGCGAAAAGCAATATCCTGATGCTCGGACCGACGGGCAGCGGCAAGACGCTGCTGGCCCAGACCCTGGCCCGGATTCTCGATGTTCCGTTCGCGATCGCCGACGCGACCGCGCTGACCGAAGCCGGTTATGTCGGTGAGGATGTCGAGAATATCCTGCTCAAATTACTGCAGAACGCGGATTTCAATATTGAGCGGGCACAGCGCGGTATCATTTATATTGATGAGATTGATAAGATCACCCGCAAATCGGACAACCCTTCGATTACCCGCGATGTCAGTGGCGAAGGGGTTCAGCAGGCCTTGCTGAAAATTCTCGAAAGTACGATCGCCAATGTTCCGCCGCAGGGTGGCCGCAAGCATCCGCATCAGGAATTCATCCAGATTGATACGACGAATATCCTGTTTATCTGCGGTGGTGCCTTTGACGGCATGGATAAGATCATTCAGAACCGGATCGGTGAGAAGTCAATCGGTTTCGGCGCTCATATCGAGTCGCGCAAGGAACTGGAATCAGGTGAGCTTCTTGCCAGAATCATGCCGCAGGATCTGCTGAAATACGGCCTGATTCCCGAGTTTGTCGGTCGTGTTCCGGTGATCGTCGCACTGGGTGGGCTGGACGAGAATACTCTGATACGGATCCTGCAGGAGCCGCGCAACGCGCTGCTCAAGCAGTACAAGAAACTGTTCCAGTATGACGGTGTGGAGCTGGAGTTTGAGCCGGAGGCGATTCATGAAATCGCCACACAGGCACTGGCCCGCAAAACCGGAGCCCGCGGCCTTCGGGCGATCATTGAATCCATGATGCTCGATATCATGTACGATATTCCGTCAAGAGATGATGTCAGCCGGTGTGTCATTACCTTGGAAAGCGTCCGGGAGCGAAAACCGCCGATGCTGATTCTCAAGGATGAGAAGACGGCCTGAGCGTAAAGCAACGACCACTGATTTGACACATCGTCACTGATTCTGTCGAATTATCAACAATGACAGGCATCCGAAAGGGTGCCTGTTTTCTTTATGCTGATATCAGATTGAAGGGAGGTCGCCATGCAGCATCATGAGTTAATCGATGGACATTACCGCCTGGTCCGCCGGATGGGCCATCACTGGCTCGTTCAGGATGAGCGGACCCACCTGCCCGGTCTGATGATGCCCCTGGATGATTTTGCTGATATCCGGGTCGTCCGCTGGCTGGAGAAGATCTGGCATCCCGGGCTGCCCCGGGTTCTGGATCAGGTCAGCGACGGCGAGCATCCTTCACATATTGTTTTGGACTATCTGCCCGGCCAATGTCTTTCGGACTTTCTTTCGACGCGCCGTCGATGCCGGCCAACCCGCCTGCTGCCCATCATTCGACAAGCGGCCCGCCTGCTGCAATTTCTCCACGAGGCGTCAGACCCGCCGCTGATGCATCTCGATCTCAAGCCGGAACACTGGATCATGCTGCCATCAGGTGAACTTGGCCTGATCGATTTCCAGACCGCTTTATTTCATGAGCCGGATTCCGGTCCGACGGGTCGGGAAAAGCAGCGATTGACTCTGGTTTATGCCGCTCCGGAACGGATGGCCGGCCATCCCTGTCCAGCCAGTGATCTTTTTGCGCTGGCTCTGATGTGTCTGCAGTATCTGACCCGGCGCCCACCTGAATACTGCCGCAATCATGCGCCGAATGATCTGCTGCCGGCACAACAGGCTGCGCTGGCTGATCTGTTGTCACGCTGTCTGGCGGATGATCCCGCGAATCGCCCAGCGACCATAAGCGTGTTCATCGCAGCACTAGATGCCGTCATTGAATCACAGGCCAGGGGATATCCGCTGCGAGAACGCTGTTCTGAATGGATGAAACAGGCCGGCCAGTCCGTACGAGCCTTCATTCCTGTCCATCCCGACACGTCAGGCCGGCCCGAAAGAAGCGACACCCCCTCATCATCCTCGGCCACGAGGATCTGTGTTTGGCAGGAGGCGGAGCTGGCCTGCGAACTGGCATCGGTCTGGTCACGGCGGACTGATGTCCTGCTGATTGATTTTGATCTGGGCGATCCACGCTGTGCGGCTTATCTGCAGCCGCTTCCGAGCCGACACCAGCCGAATTGCATCGAGGCAGGATCCGTTCTGCAAAGACAGACAGCAGAGGAGACCTCTGTTCTGCTGCAGATTCTGCGTGAGGCAGACGATCAATGTGATATCTGCCTGACGGTGACGAGCGGCATGCCGCAGGATGCCGCAGCCTGTATCGGACTGCTGACAGCGGATCTGATCATCATGCCGATCAAGGGCGATCTGATTCACTGGCAGTCATGTCGTCGTCAGGTTCAGCATCTGGCCAGCGTGGGACTGGTGTCTGATCAACGGATCTATTATGTTCTGTTTCCCTATCAGGCGCAGCGTGAGCTTTGTACTGACAGCGTTCGCCGCCTGACCCATGATCAGCTGGCCGGCACGATCAGTGATTGTCCGGAAAGGGACCGGCATCGCGGATCGCATCGTCCGTACTGGACACGGATGATTCGCAGGAACCGTCAGGAATATGGCCGGCTGATTGATTATCTGGAACAACAATTACAGCGTGGAAGGAGTGAGCGGCATGCTTCTGGTTGAGTCATATGAACAGCTGATTGAGCAGGTGGCGCTCTGGCGCGAATCGTCCGGACAGAAGCCGGATGCCGGAGAAACCGACCGGGTCGATCCGGTGCCGGCTGACAGTCCTGACCGTGTTTCTGATACGATTGTGACGGTCTGCCACCATGTGCTCGACCAGGAACCGGAACTGGTGGCCAGGCTGGCGTCTGGCCAGGCGGACAGTCATGAGCTGAAATCACTGGTCAGCCATATCATTGAGCATCATCACCTGATGGTGGATGAATCACAGCCGGTTCTGCTGCGGCAGGTCAATGATTTTCTCTTCGGATATGGTCCTCTCCAGAGTCTGGTGGACGATGAAGCGGTTTCTGATATTGACGGAACCGGTCCATCCGAGTTTACCGTGACCCGAGAAGGCCGCCGGGAACGCAGCAAGCTGCGCTTTCCGGATGAAAAGGCCTATGACACATTCTGTCGTCTGGTCATCATCCGCAATGGCGGTATGATCAACGAAAATGACAGCCACTGCCGGGTCGCGGATTCCCAGTATCGCTTAAGGATCAATGTGACCATTCCACCGCGCAGCGTGAATTTCGCGACGATCAGCATCCGGAAACACCGGCAGAAGGCCTTGGATCTGGATGATCTTTGCGAGCTTGGCATGCTCGATCGCCCGATGGCGGATCAACTGCGCCGGATCGCCTCGGAAGGACAATCCCTGCTGCTGACCGGGCGGGGAGCCGCGGGCAAAACGACCTTGCTGCGAGCCTTTATCGCTGCGATGCCACCGTTGGAACGTGTTCTGATCGCTGAAAGTGACAGCGAAATCTATCCGGACAAGCCGTCCTGTCTGGTCCAGAGAATAAAGAAACCGCATGAAGGGGGCCGGCCGGTCAGCCTGCGTGATCTGGTCGCTGATGGCCTGACCATGTCACTGGAGACCTACTGTATCGGTGAGATTGTCGGCGAGGAGGCGCTGGAGTTCATCCGCGCGGCTTTTTCCGGACACCGCTGTCTGGCCACGCTGCATGCTGATTCAGCCGCGGACGCGATGGATCGACTGATCGCGCTGGCGGCCCCGGCCATGCGCTCGGAAAGTGAACGTCTGCTGCGTCGGATGCTCGGGCGCAGTTTGGACTACATTGTTCATCTCGAGTCATTCAAAATACGGGACTTCATCAGGATTCGCGGATACCACGAAGGGAGAGAGCACTATGAGTGGCAATCACTTTTACCAGAAAAAGAAGATCCGGCAGCAGACTCTGCAACTGGTCAGCCAGCTGTCGCGCTGGTGCCAGGTACGTGAAGATCTGCTCTATGCCTTCGAGCGCTGCCTGTCATCCGGACTGGAAGATCCGATGCGTCTGGCGGTCAGTTCTTTCTTAACCAGAGTCCGGGGCGGCATGGCCATCGAGGCAGCGCTTGACCTGTTTGAACATCACTTCGCTGAAGAGCATTTCCGTGATCTGATGGTGGCGATCCGGTTCAATTTCCATCATCGCGGAGATCTTCCCCGCCTGTTGGAGCACATGGAATCGCAGCTGTATCGGATTGAGGAAGAAATGATTCACCGCAGGATCTCGAGCGCACATGATCGCCGACTCTGCTGGCTGATTATTCTCATCGGGCCGCTGATCCTGCTGTTTCGCCTGATGACGGATGGCATGACCCGCGAACTGTTTCTCCATCATGCGCTCGGTCCCGTTCTGCTGGCGATCAGCCTGTGCGGAACAGGTCTGGCGGCCGGCGGCTTATGGTTGATCCAGCAGCGCATGACGCAGTAAGGAGCGATCAAGATGAGGTTATCACTGCTGCCGGGCATGCTCATTCTGGCTGCCATCCTGGCGACTTTGTTCTATCGTCTGCTGCCGTGTTGGCTGGCTCCTTCATCAACCGGTAAAATGGGTCCGGTCAACAAAGAAGAAGATCGTGGCCGAACGGGTCGGGGTCATGGAGCAGCAGCCTGGCAAGGATCTCTATCCGCCGCCTGCAGTCTGTGGCTGATGCGCTCCGGCCGCATCGAACCACAGAGCCGGAACCGATTCTGGCTGATCAGCGGCCTGGCCGGGATTGCCGTCGGCGTGGCCGCGTATCTGAGCGGCCGGCCGGCCGGAATCTCGGGACTGATCATCCTGCTGACCTGGTTTTTAATCAGCCGGGTCGTCGCCCTGCAGTCAATCCGCCTGAAGAAGGCGTTCGAACGGGATCTGTTCAAGATCTATCGGTTCGTTGATCTGCAGTTATCCTCCGGTGTCCGTCTGACCGATACCCTGAGTGGATTAGCGGACGCGGCACCCGGCTCACCCATCCGGATGTTTCTGCAGCGGTTTTCCGCCGTTTACCAGTTGACATTTGATCTCGATCAGGCGTCCAGTGAACTGCGTCGCCTGTTTCCGGGCTCCGATATGAATCTGCTCACCGGCCATCTGGAACAGACCTTGCGCACGGGCCAGACCGGCCGCTCACTTCTGCGCATGGAGAATCTGCTGTTCGCCCGCTATTTCAGCTGCCTGCAAACTGAATCCGCCGCGCTGCGGCGTGATCTGTTATGGCTGGCTCTGGCCGGCCTGACACCGACACTCGCTGCTCTGCTTTTTCCACTGCTGATGTCAGCGGTCGAAGCCCTTTCAACCCTGTTCACCTGATGAGCGAACCGGAACGCTCAGGATGATAAATGACAAAGGAGAAATGATATGAGAGAACAACAGACTGAGAAAAAACATATGGTTCCAATGAAGAAAAAAATCAGGAAAGTCCGTCTGCAACTGGCCCGCCGCGGTGGATTCGGCCTCAATGAAGTGCTGGGCATCGCCGCCGCCCTGATCATCGCGACAGCGATTGTTATCCCCGGTTTGAAAACGTTCGCGGGCGATGTGGTCGATGATATGGGGAGTTGGTGGAGCACCCATACAAGCGATATTTTCGTGACCGAAACAGGTACATAAGAGCCGTCGGCTCTGGATTTTTGCCGCAAGCGCTGTTTTCCGGTCAGCGCGGGGCGGCAGAATCGGAGGAATTGATGATGATAGATAAATTAGTCCTGTCGGTCTTTCTCCTGCTGTTGTGCGCCGCGGTCACGGTTCAGTCCATCCTTTTGATTGTCCCGTTTGTCCGGCGGATGGAGTATGACGCGATCTGCCATGATTATATCATGCGGATGGAGCATCTGGGAGGACTGCCGGCCGTTCAGCAGCAAGCGTTGCTGGACCGGCTGAGTGAACGCGGGTTTCACGTTCGTCAGATGGTGATCTGCGAGACGGGAAGTTATGGTAACCCGATGCGATTTGAGGTTCAGGCCAGCTGGCAGGGACACCGTCTCACTGGCTGGCTGCAATACAGAAAGGTGGATTATCGGATGACATGTACACGCGACCTTCTTTGCCGGGTTCCGGCTGCACAAGGATAAAATCAACGCCGCGTCAGCGATGCGGCAGCGTCGGCATGATGCTGATCATGGTCATGGTGATCGCCCTGGTCCTGCTTCCCCTGTCTGTCACGCTGATCCGACAGCTCCACTCCCGTCTGATGATCTGCCAGGCTGAGCAGCTGATCGAGGAAATCATGAACAGCAGTCTTCTGCTGGCTGACACCGGCGCAATGGGCGACGGACAGTTCAAATTCAGCATCATCCAGCTGCAGCAGCATATCCAGGCCCAGCTGGATGAACAGATGCCGGCCGCGCTGGCCCGGTATTTCCGGTTCGACCGAATCGAGATGGACCTGCAGGATCTGCGGTCCGACGAAGTGCTCTGGCATGCCGGCCGGGACGAACTGAGCTGGCCGGTCGTGACTTGTTATGCCAGTGTCACGGATTATCAAGGCCGGGTGCTGCCGATCCGCCGCTCGGTGATCTGCCGGTTCGGTCGCGCGATCCGGGATCTGGATGCCGTGGATCCATGATAATCGATCGATACAAAGGAGAAAAAGAATGCGAAAACGAACTCAGATCATAATGGCACTTCTGCTGGCGGCTGTTCTGCTGACTGCCTGCTGGCTGGCCGGCCGCAGCTGGACCAGACCGGAGCTGCGGGAGGTTGTGGTCGCGAAGACCGACCTGCTGCCGGGACATATCATGACAGCGGCAGATATCGGCGTCATCAGTTTGCCGGCAAAACTTGCGCTCGGTCGGTGTTATACACAGCCTCAGCAGGTGATCGGACAAACTGTCCGGAAGTCGATGCAGGCGGATGAAATCATTCAGAGCCACCGCATGGGACCGGCTGCCGGTCTTTCCTATCCCCAGGCCGGCATCGGTCGGCGTCTTCTGACAATCAAGTTGTCTCCCGCACAGGCAAACGGCGGCTGGCTGGCCGCCGGCAACCGGGCGGATGTCTATCTGATTCCGGGGAAGGGCCAGGAACAGCCGCCGGTTTGTGTGGAACAGGTTCTGATAGCAGCGGTCCTGTCGCCGCATCGCCAGAGCGGATCGGAGAAGGAAACGCCGGTGGCGTCCGATCTGACGCTCTGTCTGGATCTCAACCGGACTGAAGCTGACCGGATCATCAGCCTGCTGCCGACTTGTCAGATCTACCTGAGCATGGTGAATGAAACAGCCGGCTGACCGGACCCGGATTGATTCTCTGTATGATCGAGGCCATCATGACAGCCTATCACGATTCTGCTATCATGGGAGAGGGTGATAAGCATGTTTGAAGATTTACTGCCGGCTGTTGAACAGGGGATCCTCGACGCGGCCGGATCAATACCAGTTGTATTCAAGGGGATCGAGCGTTCCTTTGAAAAGGGAAACCGCCAGGCCGGACCAAGTCGGCATCATTACCATGAGCTGACCTATATGCGCGCCGGCCGGGCGGAGTTCCTGATTGAAGGCCGCTCGGTTGTGCTGGAACGCGGCGGAACGATTGTCATCCGGCCGGAAAAATCTCATGTCGTCCAGATCACCAGCGGCCATGCGGACATGCTGGTTCTTTATTTCGGTTTCCATCAGCCGGGCCAATCTGATATTGCACCCCAGACGCTCGAGAATTTCATCAGCTTTGCCAACGGACTTGGCACCGGACAGGAAAACGAACACGAGAGCGAGCCTTATCTGATGATCCACGGCAAATACCGCCAGGAAATTTCGTCTCTGGTCGAGCGAATCATGAGAGAAAGCCGCGATGAAGGATATGGCCGCGACCTGATGATGCAGCTGCTGGCGATGGAGTTGCTGGTGACCCTGTCGCGCGGTTTGCGTGCGGAGTGGGAGGAAAGCCTGCGTGTCAGACACGGCAAGGCCCGTGAACTGGTCCGCATTGCCCGTGATTACATCGCGGATAATCATGACCGTGATATTTCCGTCGCTGATGCTGCCGGATATGTGTTCCTCAGCCAGGGCTATTTTACCCGGGCTTTCCGCGAGGAAACCGGTATGAGCCCAATGACGTTTCTGATGCAGATACGCGTCGAGCACGCCTGTAAACTGCTGGAGCAGGAAGATATCAAAGTCAGCGGGATAGCCGCCCAGGTCGGATTTTCCAGTCCGCAGCGGTTTAATGCCGCGTTCAGGAAATACATCGGCATGACGCCAATGACATTTCGCCGACAGATTCAAGCCAGAAAAAGTGGAGAAAAGATTGACTGAGTCAGCCGCCGGAGGTAGATGATGAGTAATCAAGCGTGGAATGACAATCAGGACGACCGCATTGACCAGGACGAAGAGGGGCAGCCCATGGCGCTGCCTGCCGTCGATCTGCCGCGTATAGAAAACGCCGTTCGTGATATTCTGCTGGCTGTTGGTGAAGACCCGGACCGCGAAGGGCTTCAGGAAACGCCGGCCCGGGTTGCCCGGATGTATGCTGAGATCTTTGCCGGTCTGCATACTGATGTCCGCTCAGTCATTAAAGTGTTTCACGAAGAAGATCATGACGAGATGATCATGGTGGCGGATATTCCGCTGTATTCCATGTGTGAGCATCACCTGCTGCCGTTCATCGGCAAAGCGCATGTTGTCTATATTCCACAGGATGGCCGCATACTCGGCCTGAGCAAGATCGCCCGTATTGTTGATCTGATGTCACGCAAACCCCAGCTGCAGGAACGGTTGACATCACAGATCGCGGATACACTGGTCGAGACAGTCAACCCGCTGGGGGTCGCGGTTATTGTGGAGGCGGAACATCTTTGCATGACCATGCGCGGTATCCGTAAACCGGGAGCTGTCACCGTTACGTCAGCGCTTCGCGGGATCTGCCGTAAAGACGCACGGACCCGGGCTGAGGTCATGACGCTGCTTGACAGGAGGAGCTGAGGATGCCTCAGTCTGCTTCCGAGAGTCGTGGCAGCGCTGTTTTCAGCGCAGGCGGCCATCAGCTGCCTCTGGGAAAACGCACTTATATCCTGGGCATACTCAATCTGACCCCGGACTCGTTTTCTGATGGCGGCCGCTTTGATCATCCCGATCAGGCGGCGGACCGGATAAAGCGCCTGGCCGATGCCGGCGCGGATATCCTGGATATCGGCGCGGAGTCAACTCGTCCCGGCAGCCTGGCCCTATCAGCAAAAGAAGAAACCACACGGCTTCTGCCTGTACTGGAAACGGCACGCCGACTGTTTTCCGGACCGATTTCGGTCGATACCTATAAGCCGGAGGTCGCCGAAGCCGCTTTGGCAGCCGGGGTCGACATCATCAATGATATCTATGGTCTCCATCAGGATGACGCGATGGCTGCGCTTCTTGGCAAAAGCGGAGCGGGAGTGATCCTGATGCACAACGCCCGCTTTTACCGGCTGGATTCAGGCCGGTTTGCCGGTCAGGCGATTCATGCTGAAGCGGAAGAAGCGGCGGAATACCAGAAGCTCAGCCTGCAGGATGCCGTGCAGCGCTATCTTCAGGAGAGTGTCCGGATAGCGGAAAGGGCCGGAATCAGCCGTAATCGTCTGATTCTTGATCCGGGCATCGGATTTGCGGTTGACACGGAGGAATCACTGACCCTGCTGCGCCAGATCGCTGATCTCAGACAACTGGGACTGCCCGTCTTATCCGGACCTTCGCGCAAACGGTTCATCGGTGATCTGACCGGCCGGCCGGTAGACCAGCGGGAATTCGGCACGGCCGCGGCGGTTGCCTGCAGTATCATGCTGGGGGCGGACTTTGTTCGTGTCCATGATGTCGCGGCGGCACGTGACACGGTTCGTGTCTGTGATGCCCTCGTTCGGCCGCATTGACTTGACGAAAGGAAGTACTCAGGTGATCAATCGAAAAATTCAGGATCGGATTTTGATGCAGAATATGAAATTTCACAGCCATGTCGGAGTCCTGCCCAGCGAAAAAGCGTGTGGCCAGACTTTTGAACTGGACCTTGTCCTGTATTGCGGCCATCTGCGTGCGACAGAAACAGATCTGCTGTCACAAACCGTAAACTATGCGGAAGTCTACACGCTGATTGCCGATGTTATGAAGCATGCGTCATTTGATCTGATCGAACGGCTTGCCGGTTATCTGGCAGACGAGATTCTGCGTCATCACCGGCTGGTTCAGGCAATTGAGATCATTGTACGCAAACCGGAGGCTCCGATTGAGGGTGAGTTTTCCGCGATGGCGGTCCAGATCTACCGTGAAAGAGACTGATCGGATGACTCAGCCGCGATCGAAGAAATCGGCCGCCGTATGGCTGTCAATCGGCGCGAATCAGGGAGATCGGCTGGCGGCTCTGCGCGGAGCGGTTCGTCTGTTGGAGAACCATCCGGACATCGAACTGACAGCCGTTTCATCACTGTATGAGACAGATCCGGTCGGCCCGGTTCCCCAGCCCGATTTCTATAACGCGGTCATCGGTATCAGGACGAGTCTGTCTCCCATCGTGCTGCTCGACTACTGCCAGTCGATTGAACGCCGTTATCATCGTCGCAGACTGATCCGGTGGGGACCGCGTACACTGGATATTGATCTTCTGACTTATGATGATCTATCGCTGGTTTCGCCGCGTCTGACATTGCCACATCCGGAAATGGACCATCGCGCCTTTGTACAGATCCCGCTGGCCGAAGTCTGCGGCAAGCCGCTGCCGATCGATGACTCAGTCCGTCTGATCAGGCAGAATTGGTACGATGCAGCACGGATAAACCGATGTAACAAGCCCGGTGAACATCCCTGAATGTTTGCCAAGCCAGAGAAAACCAGTTAAAATCTATTCATATGTCACGTTGAATTTGCGGGAGGGAAAAATACATGAGTGATCAGAATAAGCCAACCGGTTCCGGGTCTTCGTCAGGCCAGGCGGGTAAGCGCAAGCGCAATTACCGTCATTTTGGTCCTGCTGAGACAGCTGGAAAATCTCAGGCGAAATCTGACAACAGGCCGCAGCAGAGCGCGAGGCCGGCTGCCGCTGATCGTTCTGGCTCAGGTTCATCCCGCCCGCCCCGTTCAGGCGAGCGGAGTTCAGCTGAACAGCCGCAGAACCGTAGTGAGACCCCGTCAGGCAATCGCCGTTCTGGATCGCGTAATAGGAACCGGCGTCCTTCACAGGCTGCCCGGCAGCGCCAGAATACGGTAAGCGATCCGTCCGGCCAGATGAAGCCCCGCCCGTCTCAGCCGAGGGGAGCACAGCCGGCCGCGAAAGCGGTCCAGGAGCGTCCACGCAACACACCACGTCCCGAGACTAATAAAGCCGCGGTTGAAAATCGCGCTCAGCCTGCTGCCCGTTCTGATCGTTCGGCCAATCGGCCGCCCCGTTCTGACCGGCGCATGTCATCTCAGCGCCAGGATCGCTGGCAGAATCGTATTCAGGCTGAGGAGACGATTGAAGACATCATCAGGGATAATGAGCGGATCGAAAAGGAAATCTGGCTGGAGATTGCTTCGTTCCACACCATTAAGCTGGATTTCTGATCCAGTGCAGACAGAATACCCAGTGGAGCGTTTATGATGTATAATAAAGCCAGAAACAAGCAGACGGACGGACAGCACGATCGCCAGCGCGGCCGGTTGATCACATTTGAGGGGATTGACGGTTCTGGCAAGACCACTCAGATCGCTCATCTCAGCGACTCGTTGGGAACAGCAGGGATCCATGTCATCACCCTGCGGGAACCCGGTGGTACGGCGATCAGTGAGGCTGTAAGAGATATTCTGCTTGATCTGAAGCATACCGGAATGTTTCAGGAGACGGAACTGCTGCTTTTCGCCGCAGCACGGGCACAGCTGGTACGGGAGGTTTTCCTGCCGTCACTGGCGAAGGGACACTGGATCATCTGTGACCGGTATTACGATTCGACCATGGCCTACCAGGGTTATGGCCGGGGGCTGGATTTACAGGCGATCCGAGCGATCAATGCTCTGGCAACAGACCAGTGCCGGCCGGATATGACCTTATTGCTGGACTTGCCGGCAGAGCTGGCAGCTGAACGGATGAGTCAGCGATCGACCGCCGCTGACAGGATCGATCAGGAAAATCGGGATTTCATGCGGCGGGTGCGCACTGGTTATCTGGCCATCGCGGCTGAGGAGCCGGAGCGAATCATCAGGATGGATGCCGGGCAGGCCGAAGAAGCGCTTGCACAGCAGATACACAGACAAATTTGGGAGGGCTTTGGCATATGAAACTGATTTTTGCGATTGTACACGATGAGGACAGCCCGCGCCTGATGGCCGAGCTGAACCGGGCTGGTTACAGGGTAACCAAACTGAATTCTTCCGGCGGTTTCCTCCGCTCGGGCAACACCACTCTGATGATTGTGGTGGATGACGACCAGCTTGATGAAGTGCTCGGTATCATTCGCAAGTATTCCAGCAGCCGCCAGGCCGCGATTAACACCAATGTCACACCGTCCTCAATGGGTGGATCCTATATTCCATACCCGGTCGAGGTCATGGTTGGCGGAGCGACTGTATTTGTTCTGAATGTTGAACATTTCGAGAAAATGTAAGATGCCTTTTCCCGGAATTATCGGACAGACAGCGGTAAAAAAGCGCCTCGGTGAAGCCCTTACAGGCCAGCCGGGGCATGCTTATGTTTTTACCGGACCGCGCGGGATCGGCCGGCGCTCGCTGGCCATGCTGTTTGCACAGGGACTCTTATGCGAACAGCCGGATGAAGACGGACCCTGCTTCAACTGTACCGCCTGCCATCATTTCCAGAATCAGGTGCATCCGGATTTTCGCAGGTTGTCACTGGAGAAAAAAGAGAAAAATATCAAAGTTGAGCGGGTTCGCCATCAGATCTCAGCCGATATGTCCATGCAGCCGCAGTTCGGCAATCGGAAAGTCTATCTCATTCCAGTTGATGATCTTAATGAGCAGGGTCAGAACGCGCTGCTCAAATCGCTGGAAGAACCCCCGCCTTATGTCTGTTTTCTCTTGACGGTTGAACAGCTTGACCGCCTGCTGCCGACGATCCGCTCCAGAGTGGTTCCGCTCATCATGCAGCGTTTGAACCGCGAAGAGATCACGGCCATCCTTCGAGAAAAACAGGCCGGTGATCCGGCAGCCTGGCCGTTCTATGCCAGTTTTTCCGGCGGAATTCCAGGTGTTGCGGTCGATTTTGCCGGCAGTGAATGGTTCGGGTCCCTGCGGCAGGAATGTCTTGATCTCTACGACTCGCTCGGACAGGCCGGAAGAGCCCGGCTTCTGACATCCGGATTCGACTTTTTTGAACGGAACCGCGAGCAGACCAGCCTGCTGCTGGACCTGCTCGGCAGCCTGATTCGCGACCAAATGGTTTGTCTGACAGGCGGTGCCGATCTGACGAACAGCGACCAGCTGGATCTGCTGAAACGACAGCCTGTTTATCGTCTGTCGTCTGAGCAGGCCAGAGTCCGGCTTGATCGGGCTTATCTGGCTATTTTATCTGCACAGCGCGGCCTGACTGCCAATGCCAGCTTTGAACTACTGGTTTGCCAGCTGCTGCTGACGCTGCGAAAGGAGCTTATCCATGCCTAAAGTTGTCGGTGTCCGTTTTCACGGTACCGGTAAAGCATATCATTTTGATCCCGGCGAGTTTCGTCTACACCGTGGGGATGCCGTTATTGTTGAGACAGCTCAGGGGATTGATCTCGGAATTGTCGCTGAAGAAGTGATTGACTTGCCGGATGAAAAACTAAACGCGCCATTGAAAGCGATTACCCGGATCGCAGACGATGACGATCTGCGCCATTTTGAAGAAAACAGTGACAATGAAGCACGTGCATTCAAGATCGCTCAGGAAAGAATCGCCTCCAGACGGCTGGACATGCGCCTGGTTGATGTGGAGTATGCCTTTGACCACAGCCGTATCGTCTTCTATTTCACGGCAGACGGACGGGTTGATTTTCGCCAGCTTGTTAAGGATCTGGCAACGGTGTTCCGTACGCGGATTGAACTCCGGCAGATCGGAGTACGCGATGAAGCCAGGATGATCGGCGGTGTTGGAGTCTGCGGCCGCGAATTGTGCTGCTGTTCATTCCTCAATGATTTTGTGCCGGTCTCCATCAAGATGGCCAAAGTTCAGAATCTGTCAATGAATCCTGCCAAGATATCGGGTATCTGCGGCCGGCTGATGTGCTGTTTAAAGTATGAACAGGAAGCTTATGAAGACGCGACCGCAAGAATGCCGCGTCGTGGGCGCGCTGTCATGACGAATGAAGGCCGTGGTGTGATTGAACAGGTCAGCCTCCTGAAGGAAACCGTCACCGTCCGGCTGGATCGCGGCGGCGAAGCGGATCTGATCGTGGTTCCATACGAAGAACTCGAACCACTGAACGCACAGGAGTCCTGTGGCGGCTGTGGCCAGAATGAGGATTCGCAATGTCCGGCGGCTCAGACACGAAAACGCCGTCCGCGGCGGCCCCGGTCCTGACATCTATTGCCCTATGGTGTCCAGAGTGTTAAAATGTTCACCAGAAAATACGTAATGACGGAGGTGTAGATATGGCTCATGTAATTTCAGATGCTTGTATTTCGTGCGGTGCGTGCGAAAGCGAATGCCCGACCAATGCAATTTCCGCTGGCGATACTCAGTATGTCATCGATCCGGAAACCTGTATTGACTGCGGTGCATGCGTAGCGGTCTGCCCGGTAGACGCGATTTCGCCGGCCTGATCGTTTCGCAGACACATCAGCAAACAAAGGGAAGGCAGATTGTCTGCTTTCCCTTTTTTTGATCACGAAGACCTGATGCCAGCTGGAGTGTACCCCTATGTATGTGAATTTTCATCCTCAGCCGGCTGAGGCCAGAAGCGACGAGTCCGGACGAGTCACGGTCTACGCTGACGAAACGCTTGAGGACCTGCAGCGCGGAGGCTTCCGGCTGATTCAGTCCGCCAACGGATTTCGCCACGGAACGGATTCAGTTCTGCTGGCAGCCTGGGCGGCTTCTCTGGCGGAAGGTAGAAAGAGTCTGAGGGTGGCCGACCTGGGAGCCGGAAACGGTGCCGTCAGCCTGCTTCTGGCCGCGAGGCGATCCGCGGATGTAATCGCCGCGTTTGAAAAGGATATTCATGCCGTCGATCTGCTGAGACGCAATATCAAGCTGAACCATCTGGTACAGCGAATGAACCCGCTGCCTGGTGATCTTCGCGCCCGCCTGGACGAACATCATCTGCCGGATACGGTGCCTGACTATCATCAATATGATCTGGTCGTGGCGAATCCGCCCTATCATATAC
>RZZF01000470.1 GCA_009929975.1 Clostridia bacterium | reverse complement strand
GATACGCTGGCGATGCTCTGCGATGCGCTCAAACACATCAATGTCATCATGCTCGATCTGTGCCAGAAAATCGACAGCAGTGCGTTCGCTCCCGCAACCTTTTACGATCATGCCGAGGCTCAGATCCCAATCGATTTCCATGCGCTGACCCTGACCAGTTTCGCGATCAGCCGGCCGGAATCTTCGGTCTCTGAAGCGATGGACCGCTTCTATCTTGAACGTGACCGGCAGAATACCTTTAAGCAGAAACGGCAGCACCTGGATAAACTGATCAGCCAGCAGATCACCCATGCCCGACGCAAGCTGGACATTCATGAAAAAGACCAGCAGGAAGGCAGCCGCAGCGAAACCTACAAGCGCTGGGGCGAACTGATCCTCGCCAATCTGCACCAGATCCGTGACGATCAGGATGTCCTGGCGGTGACCGATTATTATGATCCGGAAATGGCGGAAATTGAGATTCCGCTGGAGCCAGGCCGGACAGCCGCTCAGATGGCGAAAATCTATTTCCGCCGCTACACAAAAGCCCGCACCCGGCTGGAAACCGGCCAGAGGCTCGCGGCAGAAGACCGTGACGAACTCACCTGGCTGGACAGCCTGAGCCGAGCTTTGGACAATGCCGCGGATATGGATGATCTGCGCGCGATTGCCCGAGAGGTCAGGCAAACCGGGATCGGCCGCCATGGCAAAGACCCGGATAGCCGCGATGAGGCAGAGCCCGCGGGCCCTGACCTTTCCGGCGGCCAGAAACCGGGACGGCGCCGCAGCAAGAATAAACCAAATGGCCGCATGACAAAAAAAGCACGACGTTCCAGTGACGAAGCGCCTCTGCCGCCCCGCCGCTTCACCAGTTCTGACGGCCTGACCATCCTGGTTGGCCGCAACAACTACCAGAACGACCAGTTGACATTGAAAACCGCGCAGAAAGATGATCTCTGGCTGCATGTCCAGCATCTGCCCGGTACCCATGTCATCGTACGCAGTGAGAAATCAGAGGTGCCTGAACAGACCCTGCTGGAAGCAGCCGGTCTCGCGGCCTGGTAC
>RZZF01000149.1 GCA_009929975.1 Clostridia bacterium | reverse complement strand
CTGTGAAGATCTCCACATCTGGGCAGCGCCTACACTGGCAGAGCCGCTCAAGACAGGGAATTTTCCTGCCTGGGAGGCGGTGCGCGGCCAGATGGACCTGCGGCTCGAGCCCGCGAATAAAAGCGAGGGAGACGCCGCCTTCCTGATCCGCTATCAGACCGATGACGAGGCGATTTTCGCGCTGCAGCCGGCCATGACCTATGAATCCCAGTATCCGCCGTATGACTGGTCGATGTTCGCCAGCCTCTCCGTCGATCTGTTCAACGCTGACCAGCAGATGAAAGGCCTGCGCCTGCGTCTGACGCTGGCCGATCAGAGCACGATTGATCTGGCCGGACGCCAGACGGTGATGTCGGCCCTGCGCTGGCAGACCCTGACGTTCAGTTTCGCGGATTGTCCGCAATCCGCGCTTGAGACGATCCGCCAGATGACCTTGCTGCTCGAGGATAAACGCCACCGGGGCGAGATCTACATGGACCATATCCGGCTCAACCTGGCAGGAGGTTCATCATGACGCGAAAACGACCGCTGCTTTCCTGGCGGCAGGGTACCATCCTCTGCCTTGTCACCGTGCTGCTGATCGCTCTGGCCGCCTGCCAGTGGCCGGCGCCGGATCCGTCGCTGACTGAAGGCAGTTCAGCTGAGCCGACCGATTCGACCGCTCCGGTCCTGACACCGTCGCCTTCCGCGAGCCAGTCTGAATCGACGACTGAGACAACGCCGCCGGAAACGACCGGACTGCCGGCACCGGAACTGACCGATCCGGGCCGCTACGGCGATCTGACCCGCGGCGAGTCCCTGCAGCTGCCTGGCGGGCAGTGGTATGACCTGACGGGCCAGGGGATTCTGCAAGGGGCCCGCGACCTGGTGGTTGAGGCCACGGGAACCGGATGGCCGACCTTGTCACGACCTGAGGAAGACGCTCCGATCCTGACGATCAGCGACAGCGACAATCTGACCTTTCGCAATATCCGTTTCGGGTATGCCCGCTTTGATTACACCGCCGACACCCTGTCCGGCCTGATTCCGCTGCTTTCGATCAGCAACAGCAGCCGGATCACGTTTGAGTCCTGTGAGTTTTTCGGCGGCCAGGCCGAAGCGATCCTTCTGGCCGGTTCAGAAGCCATCCGCCTGGTAGACTGCCAGTTCTACAACCTGGCCGGATCGCCGCTGGCGACAGATGAAACCGCTCTGCCCAGCCAGCTTGACGTGGTCGGCTGCAGCTTCGAAAGCTTCAGCAGCGGCCTGATGCCGCTTCATGTGCGCGGCACCCTGTTTGACCAATGCACATTCATGGGCCGTGACGGCTACCAGATTCCCGTCGAGGCAGCCGTCTGCCCGGCCGCTGTTGATACCATGTCCGGACTGTACCGGGAGCTGAGCGGTATTCTGGCCGGGCGGATCTTTTACCACCGTGACGGGACGGAGGCCCTGACCATCCGGCAGAGCCTGTTCTGCAGCCAGGATGTCTATACGCTTTACCACCAGATTGAACAGCAGATCGATGACCAGCTGCCGGACACGTTCAGCCAGATCGCGCTGACCGGAGAGAAGGCCGAGGAGGCGCAGCCCGGCGCGCTGCTTGATCCGACACTCGGGCTGCGCATTGATGTCCGGGTGGAGACAGGCGGGCAGCCCGCTTATGACCAGACCCGGCTGCTCAGCGACCTGCAGCCGCTGGCTGAACTCGGCTACAATCTTGATGACCGTCTCGACGGAACCCTGGTCGTCCGGATGTTAGACCAGCGCCAGCAGCCGGTCCTGCATGGGGAAATGCCGCTGGACAACCTGCATCTGACACTCAGTCCGGACAGCCCGGCCGACTGGCTGACGGACGGTGACTGGCAGATGATGCTGCCGCAGCTGATCCCGGATGATTTCGCCCCGGCGGTCCAGGGCCGGATCACGGCGCTTGACGCCGAACAGGTTCTGCGGACGGCCTGGCCGCAGGAAGAAGACCGGCCGTTGTTTATCAAGCCGGATCCGGCCGCAGATCGCCAGATTCTGCTCCAGACACGTCTGGACTATCTTGGTACGAAACTGGCAACAGGCGCGGCTTCACACCAGTTTGAACTCTCACTGTCGCGATCGACCGGGCCTGACCAGCCGGATTGCCTGGCCCGGCTGCCGATTGGCCGGATCGACTATCATGCGCTCAATGGCAGCAAACAGCTGACGGTGGCGCACAGCGGTCTGTCAGACTCGATTCAGCTGGCAGATCAGGAAACCCGAGACCGTCTCATGGCCGCTCTGGCTGAACCCTATGCCCTGACACTGCCGGACAGCTGGCAGGATTACCTGACCGCTTATAGCCTCAGTGTCGGCGACCGCGTCAACCTGACGCTGCTGCCGCTGCTTCTGGAGGAGGCCTGGCAGGTCACACCGGTTCTGGTCAGCCAGCAGAATGAAACAACCCTGACGGCCTGGCTGCCGCTCTACGATGAGCAGGTCCGGCCCTGGCTGGTCAAGGTTGTGTTGATCAATGCCAATGAACAGTGGCAGGTGGATCAGGTGCTCGTCCAGTAAAACGACCGGTCAGAGACGCTCGCGAATCGCGCGGTCGATGGCCAACATGCTGTCAACGGGCGGCGGCTCAGTCCCGCTGACCAGGGCAGTGGCCTGACTGAGCAGGTCGCGCAGAGCGGCTGACGCCTCAGCCTCATCGTCTGCCGCGGCCAGCCAGCTTTCCGCCAGCTGCATGCTCTGGCGCAGCCGTGTATATGCCCCCATCATCGCATGCTCTTCTTCCAGTTCACGGATCAGATCGATCAGGGTCCACGCCTGGTTATGCGCGGTGACGACCGCTTTCAGCCGGATCGGTCCGGCCTCGCTCTCGCGGATCTGCCTGAGCAGGTCATTGATCTGCCCGTCGCCAAGATCACGCATCAGCATCATCTGCACATCCGGCGCTGTGCCGCTGCCGGGCAGCGTCGCGGCCTGCGCGTCAGGTATCGCGGCACAAAAGGCGACCGTTTGATTCAACTGGTCGGGAGCCACCAGCCGGACCGGGATGGCCATCGCGGCCAGCAGGCCGAGCAGTGAACGGCCCTGGCGGCTGCCGGGATCAATGCCGTATAAAACGACCACTTCGCGGCCTCTTTCGATGGCGGCCGGCTGGCTGGAATCAACCCAGGAGACAGCCGGTTCATCGGCAGATGGCATCGCTGCCGGTTCTCTTTTTTCCTGTTCAGTATTCATGATTGATCTCCTCATCAGGTTCGAATGATGGTATCCGGTACGCTCAGCCCTGATTCAAGTCTGCTCCGGCACTTGTTCGTCAAACACGGTTGCTTCTGGCGGCTTGCGCTGGCTGTGGTTCGGTCCGGGCGCGGCATCGGCGGCCGGATATCCGAGCGGCAGCAGGCATTCAATCTGCCAGTTATCCGGAATATTGAACAGCCGGCGGACCTTATCAGGATCAAAGGCACAGACCCAGCAGCTGCCGATCCCCAGATCCCAGGCCTGCAGCATCATGTGAGTGGTCACGATCGACGCGTCCATGGTCGCGCTGTTGAACTGGTCCTGCTGGCGCTGCCAGGCCGACTCGCGGTCAGTGCAGACGATCAGGGCACAGGGCGCGCCGAACAGGCTGCGCGAGCATTGGCCGAGACGTTCCAGACCGTCTTCGCTGCGGACCACCAGAACACGCTGGGGCTGGCGGTTGGCCGCGGTGGGTGCGGCCCGGCCGGCATTGAGGATCTGAGCCAGATGCTCCGGCTGAAGCGGCATCTGACTGTAGCTGCGGACCGAATAGCGGTTCTGCATCAATTTCTGTATGGTCATCGTATCAACCTCCATACGAGTCAGGTGATTCTCCGTGACAAATCATCACCGGCCGTGCCGGTCATGCTGTCAGTATAGCAGAAGCCGCTGGCCGCGTCAGGTTGAGACGCTTGATTTTTCAAGCTGAATCGGGTAGTATGAGATCAATATTTTTTCGTGTTGAAAGGGAAGAGTACGCACTTACCGACCGTCAGAGAATGGGATCCACAGGCTGAGAGATCCCTCGGTACGAAGTCGCGGAAGGTCGCCCCGGAGCGAAACGCTGGGATGGCGTCAGATCCGAAGAGTGTCTGCCGTAAGGCAGGAAAACTGGTGGTACCACGGAAGTCAGGCTTTCGTCCAGTTCAAGAACTGGATGGAAGCTTTTTTAGTGGCCGGAATAACCGGCGGGGAGGACCGCATGTCACAGACAACAGAACTCATACTGCGGATCATCGGCCTGATCATCGCGGCGGTCGGATTGGCGGTCGTCTATCTGGCACCGCGCATCGTCGACCGCAAGCACCTTGATGTCGGCCGGCAGGTCGATCCGAAAGTCGCGGAGCATCTCACACCGGAGGAACTGGCCAATTACCGCCGCGACGGCGCGATTCTCGATGTCAAACTGAAAGGCCTGCTGCTTGCCGCACCGGGGTTCGTTCTCATATTGATCGCCTTCGCCTGACCGTTCAATTCATCATCAGATGATCCGGCCGCCCAGGCGCAGGTTCTCAGCCGATCACCGATCACCGACCGTCCGTCCGCGGACACCACAGATAACCGTCCGTCCAGGACGTCACAGGAGGAACACCATGGCTCGAATCGACCAGATCGATAAAAACTTTGACCCGGCGCCGCATGAAGAGCGCCTGTACCGGGAATGGCAGGAGAAGGGCTATTTCACACCACAGCCGGATCCTGAAAAGGAACCGTTCACGATTGTGATCCCGCCGCCAAATATCACCGGACAGCTGCATATGGGCCATGCGCTCGACAATACGCTGCAGGATATTCTGATCCGCACCCGCCGGATGCAGGGCTATGCCGCGCTCTGGCTGCCCGGAACCGATCATGCCTCGATCGCGACAGAAGCGAGGATTGTCGAGACCATGCGGCAGGAGGGTGTTGACAAGGAAACACTCGGGCGGGACGGCTTCCTCGAGCGGGCCTGGTCCTGGAAAGAAGAGTATGGCGGCCGGATCATCGACCAGCTCAAGCGTCTCGGCGCGTCCTGTGACTGGAGCCGCGAACGTTTCACCCTCGATGACGGCCTGTCGCACGCGGTGCAGGAAGTCTTTGTCCGTCTCTATGACAAGGACCTGATCTACCGGGGTGAACGGATCATCAACTGGTGTCCGCGCTGCCTGACCTCGATCTCCGACGCGGAAGTGGAATATGAGGACCAGGAGGGGCGGTTCTATCATATCCGCTACCCGCTGGCCGATGGCGACGGCCATGTTGATC
>RZZF01000148.1 GCA_009929975.1 Clostridia bacterium | reverse complement strand
CGCGGTGGAGAAGCTGCTGCTGGATAAGATGGACCTGCCTGACATCGAGCTTCTCGTGGTGGGTCACCACGGCTCGCGTACATCCACGACGACGGAGCTTCTCCAGACGCTTAGGCCAGAGACGGCGGTCATTTCCGTTGCCGCAGGCAACCGCTACGGCCACCCGGTCGCGACGGTGATCGACCGGCTGAACCAGCGTGGCATTGACGTCTGGCGGACTGATCTGCAGGGAACCATTCAGGCTGTCAGTGACGGGGAACAGTTCCGGCTGAGCGCGGAATATCCGGACGGCCGTCCGGCGGCTTTACGCTTCCATCTGCTGGTTGAGCAGCGTCATATGAATGTGGTCGCGCCACTGTCCGTTGATCTTGAGGTAGCGGCGGGCCAGTCCTTCCTGCTTGAATCCCAGTTTTTCAACAACACGCAGTGAACGGACATTATGCGGCATGATATTCGCCTCGATCCGATGCAGGCCGTACTGCCGGAACATCAGTTCAATCCCGTACTCCAGCGCTTCGGTCATATAACCGCGGTTGATTTCCGCCTGGTCCAGCTTATAGCCGAGAAAACAGGAACAGAAATCCCCATACAGCAGATTGGTGAATGAGATCATGCCAATGACCCGTTCCGGATCCTCACGCTTGAACAGCCAGAGTTTCAGCATCTGCTCGCGCCGGATCATGCGGTATTCCGCTGCGAGATCACGCCGTTGTCCGCGTCTGGTAAAAAAATCAGCGTCCCGCTGTGGCTCCCATTCGCGCAGAAACGCTTCGTTGCGTTGATAGTAATCACATACCAGCTTCGCGTCGCGGCCTTTGAGAACACGCAGTATCAGCCGGTCTGTGTAGTAGACAGTTCTCATGGTGCCTCCGTCATCATCATCATATCAAGTAACGGGGATCCGCCGGCCGGAGCCTGACGATGATATAATAACGCTGTCGGCTGTTTCTGACAATGAAGACAGCCGGAGGCAAGGCCTGTCAACGGATGTTCCGGGCCATGATGAAGGAGGACTTTATGTCCGTTACGCTCAGCTATGATGACAATCAGCGTCTGCTGCTCGATGGGATCGCGTGCGATTGTGGTCTGACCCATCAGTTGCCGGACCGTCCGATTCATGTCGGCCGTGGCCTGCTGGCCCGGGCGGGTGAACTGATCAGCCGCTATCTGCCGGGAACACAGGCGGTGCTGGTCGCGGATGACAAGACCTGGCCGCTGGCTGGGCGCGAAGTCTGTGAACAGCTCCGCCAGCGTGGTTTCAAGGTGGATGTCTGCCTGATCAGGCGTGACGGCGAGATGCTGCCGGATGAAACGGCCTGTGGTGAAGTGCTGCTGACCATGACAGACACAACGGATTTTCTGATCAGCGTCGGATCCGGTTCACTGACGGATACCACCCGGATCGCCGCGATGCGGACCGGCAAACCATTTGCTGCCGTCGCGACGGCCCCGTCCATGGACGGCTATACCTCGGTGGTCGCGCCGCTGCTTCTGCGTGGCAGCAAAATACACCGCCAGGCCCACAGTCCGGATCTGATTCTCTGTGATCTCGATATCCTGCGCCAGGCCCCGATGGAAATGATTGCCGGAGGTGTTGGTGATGTCCTCGGCAAATACATCGCGATCACAGACTGGCGCATCGGGCAGGAGATTAATGACGAAGCATTCTGCCCTTTGTGTGCCGAGATGGTCATTGCCGCGGTCGACCGCGTCACTGAGCATATCGATGCCATCATCAGCCGCAGCGAAGCCGGTATCCGTCTGCTGACCGAAGCGCTGCTGCTGGCAGGTCTGACCATCATGATCATCGGCCATACCCGGGCAGTCGCTTCCGTTGAACATAATATCGTCCATCTCTGGGATATGATGCAGCTGGCGCGCGGCCGCCGCCAACCGCCGCACGGGCTGGCCGTCGGCTTGTCAACCTTGATGATCTGGCCGGTTTATACGTTGTTTGCCGCCGATAATCAACTCAGTTTCGTCGACCCGGACGCCGTCCTGGCGCAAAGGATCAGCCATGAACAGAGAGCCTGGCAGATCATGGCGGCCTATGGCGAGGAAGCCGGACGCATGATCATCGCGGAAAACCCGGATGATTTTCTCACTCCGGACGAACAGCGTCGGCGGATTGACCGGGCCAGGGAACGGTGGCCCCGATTGCGTGACATCATCGCTGATCTGCCGCCCTATGAGACCATCATCAATGTACAGAAAAAACTGCAGGCCCCGCGGCTGCCGCAGGACCTGCAGATCGAACCTGATCAAGTCAGTGTCTCACTACGTATGGGCAAGGATTACCGTTCACGCTACAGCCTGTTTAAGCTGCTGGATGACTGCGGACTTCTCGAAACCTTTCTCGCCACCCTGCCCTGGGCGAAACCGACCGTTGGCTGACATCGCCTGTCAGGCCAGCGTTTCACTCAAAGTTTCCAGCTGATCGATGATCGAGCCGATATAGGCAATGGTGTCGCGCAGCGGTTGATCGGTGTTGATATCGATGCCGGCCAATCTGGCGAATTCGACCGGACTGACGGAACCGCCGGCCTTGAGCGCGGTCAGCCAGTCCTCGACCGCCGGTTCTCCTTCACGCCGGATCCGCTGGCTGGCGGCTGTCGCGATGGTCAGGCCCGCGCTGTAGGTGTAGGAATACAGTCCCATGTAATAATGGGGCTGGCGCATCCAGGTCAACTCCGCTCCTTCAGTGATCTCAACCGCGTCACCCCAGAATTTTTCCAGGACATCACGTTTAATTTTATTGAGCACCGTCGCGGTCAGGAACTCACCCTGGTCGGCCAGCTGATAAACTTCGCGCTGATAAGCCGCTTCCAGCAGATGGGTGACGAAGTTATGGAAATAGGTGTTCTGGATCATCGAGGCCAGCACCCAGCGTTGGAAGCGGGGATCGTCATTCTGGCTGAGCAGATCCTGGCTGAGCAGCATCTCATTGCAGGTCGACGGGGCTTCTACCAGATAGAGGGACGGCTCGGTTGCCAGATAAGGCTGATGCTGCTGGTTCAGGGCGAAATGAGCCGCGTGTCCCAGTTCATGGGCCAGCGTGAAGACTTCGCTCAGCCGTCCTGTCCATGACAGGAGAATATAGCCATGAAGCTGATACGGAGAGGAGCAGAATCCACCGGTCGATTTGCCTTTATTGCTGGCGAAGTCGACCCAGCGCTGATCATAGGCCTGCATGACCAGATCATGATAATCCTGGCCGAGGACCCGCAGCCCGCTGGAAATGTATCGTTTTGATTCTTCAACCGTCACTTTGGGATCATAACCGGCGTCTAGCGCGATTTTCAAATCCGCAAAGGTCATCCGGTCCAAACCGTGTGTTTTGGCGAGCAGGCGGGCATAGCGGCGCATATGCGGAGCCAGTTCCTGCAGGATAAGGTCAATCTGGCGGTCGAACAGGCTGCGGTCCACCTTCTGGTCATCGAGCAGATAGTCGAAGACAGAATCAAAGCCGCGCAGTCCGGCCATGATTTTCTGTTTCTGGACTTCACCGTTGTATAATGCCGCGACCGTATTCTGATAGTGCCGCAGCGTCGCGGAGAAGGCTTTGAACGCTTCACGGCGTATCTCTGCCGATGCGTCGAGATTGTAGTCATTCTCAAAGGAAACAAAACTGAGCGGCCATGTCTTGCCGCCGGCCTGGAAATCAGGAAACGCCATATCCGCGTGCTTAGCCTGCTCATAGACCGTATGAGGCAGTTCAAGCGCCGGTGATAACGCGGCGAGTACCTTTTCCGTTTCCGGATGCAGACGATGCCGCCTGCGCCGTTCAATTCCTTCAAAGAAGACCTGATAGGCCGGCTCCGATTCAGCTGCGCTTTTCATGACATCAGGATTGACATCCATCAAGTCACTGTCGACAAAGCTGATCTGACTGGCGATCTGTGCGATTAACGCTTCCGTTTTCTGCAGCCGGCTGACCCGAAGATCATCGGTCATATCGACGGAAAATGACAGATAAGCATAATTGCCGATCCGGTCGATGCTGATCAGCAGCTTCTCATAGGCGTGAATCAGCCGCATGATGTCCGCGGCTTCCTGCAGGCTGGCGATTTTGCCAGCGAAGCCGGCCACCAGTTCATCGGTCTGCTCGCTGACTTTCGCCAGACCCGCTTCGAACGCGGCCTCGTCAGAAAAAAGATCCTTCAGGTTCCAGGTTAACGATTCAGGGACTTCACTTCTCAGGGGCAGTACTTGGCTCATGGGGCACCTCATTTCTTGTTCAGGCCATGCCGGTGCATGGCCCGGTTCTTATTCTATCAGATTCATGGCCGCGCCGGCTGAAGAACCGGGGCTGCGCCGCGCGACAATGACTTTGCAGCCGAGCGCACGGGCCCGGGCGATAAACGATTCGTCGGCACCGTCATCGGTTATCAGCGTATCAATTTGCTCAAATCTGGCATAGCTGGCTGACGAGCTGATCCCCAGCTTGCTGTGGTCGACCAGCGCGATCAGGCGGTGGGCCTGGCTGATCATCCGCTGCTTCAGTGCCAGTTCATGGATATTGAAACCGGACAGACCGTGTTCAAAGCTCAGGCCGTTGGCGGAGAGGAAAATCGTATCAGCGCCGAGACGGCTCAGCAGATCCTCGCCGAGCAGTCCTTCCACGGATCCTGAATGCGGCCGCAGCACCCCGCCAATCATGATCGTATGCATATCCTGCTGTTTCTGTACCGCCATGGCGGTGTGAATGCCGTTGGTAATGATCGTCAGGTCCTGGATACCTGCCAGATAAGGCACCATCGCCAGCGCCGTCGAACTGGCATCGAGCATGATCGACTGTCCCTGACGCACGAGTTTGGCCGCCTCACGGCCGATCGCGTCCTTCTCGCCGCCCATGAGCAGACTGCGCCTGGTGAAACTGATATAGCTGTGATCAGGCTTTGACTGTTCGACCAGCATCGCGCCGCCATGAAACCGTTCGATGACGCCTTCCTGTTCCAATTCCCGCAGATCACTGCGGATCGTCGCACCGGAAACCGGTATCATTTCTTCCAGCCGCTGGGTGGAAACCTGCCGCTCTTTCTCGAGAATATCGATGATACATCGTCGTCTTTCAATAATGTTCACAATTCAGCTCCTCGTTTTCTGTGCAGTCCGCTTAATAATACCGTCATATGTTTTCATATTTCTGTATATATGCCAATATTTCTATCATTATCTTTCATATGCTTTCATATGGTGTTAAAATAAAACCCGGTAACATTCATATGAT
>RZZF01000147.1 GCA_009929975.1 Clostridia bacterium | reverse complement strand
GGGTAATCACGTCCCGGCATGTAGACCATCATGTCGCGCTGCAGTGAAGTCAGTTTAATCCGACCCTGCTGCTCATTGACCGTCAGGACCATCATGGCGTCAGAACGGCCCTCGACATCGTCCGCCTGTGAATCAATCCCGAGCAGCAGGATATTCATGACCTTCTTGTCAACCGGTACCGGATGCTGCAGGCTTTCAGTCGGTACATCAAATTCAGACGGCACGGTATCTTCATCAGACGGCACAATCTCAATCTGGTCCACCATGGAACGCCAGCCCATCCAGCTGGCAATGATCACGGCGACGATAATGATGGCCACGGCAATGCCGGCACCGATCAGAAACCGCTGCAAAACCGAGCGGGGTTTCTTCCCGGCCGCCTTTTTTTTGCGGTCTTTATTTTTTCTGGCAGACCCCTTGGTTTTTCCTGCGGTTTTTCTCTGATCTGCGGCGGCTGCTTCAGGCTGCCTGGCAGCCATCTGAGGACGATACGCGCGACGGTTCTTCAAACGATGATCCTCCTGCTCTTTCAGGGATTAAGGATTATTCAGCCTCAGTGGAATAACCCTGCGGGTTTTGCTGCTGCCAGCGCCAGGTATCACGGCACATTTCTTCCAGGGAGCGCCGGGCTGTCCAGTCCAACAGCCGTTCAGCCTTGGCGGCATCGGCATAACTGACCGCGATATCACCCGGCCGGCGCGGTGCGGCCTGCCAGGGAATGGAAACACCGGTGGCCTGTTCAAACGCGGCCACCATTTCCAGGACACTGACGCCATGACCGGTCCCCAGATTGATCGCCTCAACCCCTTGGTTCTTCACAATATAATCGAGTGCTTTCCGGTGGCCGATCGCCAGATCGACGACATGGATATAATCACGGACACCCGTTCCGTCCGGTGTCGGATAATCAGTGCCGAACACCTGCAGGAACGGCCTGCGGCCGACAGCGACCTGCGCGATATAGGGCATCAGATTGTTGGGAATTCCCAACGGGTCTTCCCCGATGCGTCCGCTGGGGTGAGCCCCGATCGGATTGAAATAGCGCAGCAGCGCGATTGACCATTCCGGACGGGCGATCTGCAGATCACGCAGGATCTGCTCGATCATCAGTTTTGTCCAGCCATAGGGATTGGTGCATGAAAGAGGAAATGACTCTGTCATCGGAACTCGGTCCGGCAGTCCATAGACTGTGGCGGATGAGCTGAAGACGAGCCTGTGGACATGAAAAGACTCCATGACTTCACAAAGCGTCAGGGTACTGTCAAGATTATTTCTGTAATAGCGTAACGGCTGCGCAACCGATTCGCCAACGGCCTTCAGACCGGCGAAGTGAATCACGGCGTCTATGGCATGGCGCTCGAAGACTTCGGTCAGGGCGTCCCGATCAGCCAGATCAATCGGATAAAAGGGAAACTCCCGGCCGGTGATCTGTCGGACCCGGCGAATGGCTTCTTCACTGCTGTTGACCAGATTATCAACAACCACCAGATCATGCCCTGCATCCAGCAGTTCGACACAGGTATGACTGCCGATGTAGCCAGCCCCTCCTGTTACAAGTACACAGCTCATTTTCTGCCTCCATGGCGGTCAGTCAGGATTTTGCACACCGGCCGCGATCTTATGAATGTTCTATATTATACATCAAATCAGCATGGAGCGCTGTATTTGCACAGAGTTTCATCTGCAGGTAGACCGACCGGCTGATTTTGAGTAAAATGTAATGACGACCGTGCTGATCACCTATGAAGGACAGGAGAATTATCATCATGAAAGCAAAATCAGGGCCTAAGCCCTGGCTATCCAGTCTGCTGAGCTACCATACCCGCGAGATCCCGCGGATGACGGTTGCCCTGCTTTTGACCATCGCCTGCGCCGGTCTGGCTTTGCTGATCCCGCTGGTTTTCAGCTTTGTCGTCGATACGATCATCAGCGATGTTGAGCCGAGTCTGCCGGGCTGGATGATGCGAGTCTATGACCAGGCCGGCGGCCGTCCCTATTTTCTGAGAAACCTGTGGATTTTCGGTCTGATCATTCTGCTCATGACCGCACTTGATGGCCTGATGACCTTTCTGCGCGGTAAATGGAGCAGCCGCTTCGCGGAATCCGGAGCGCGGCGAATCCGTCAGTCACTGTTCAATCACCTGCAGGCGCTGCCCTTCTCTTACCACGCCCGGGCGGAAACCGGCGACCTGATTCAGCGGTGCACTTCTGACAGTGAGACGGTCCGGCGTTTTTTCAACCACCAGGTGCTCGAGATCATGCGTTCCCTGACCCTGATTACCGTCGCGGTGAGTATCATGTTCCGTGTCAATGTCAGGCTGGCACTGATCGGACTGATCGTCACACCGATTGTTTTTGTGACGTCCGCGATTTATTTCAAGAAAGAACGACAGGCCTTTCGCAAATGGGATGAGGCTGAAGGTGAGCTGTCAACGATCCTGCAGGAATATCTGACCGGTATCCGTGTGGTCAAGGCGTTTGCCCGCCAGGCCTTTGAGCGAGAAAAGTTCATGCGCCAGAATACCGATCTGCGTGATTTCGGCTGGAAAACCTTCACGATCATCGCCAATTTCTGGATGTTTTCCGATTTTATGTGTTTTCTGCAGATTGTCGCCGTCACCATCGCCGGAACGGTTTTCACCGTGCGCGGCCAGCTGACGCTCGGACAACTGGTGATTTTCATTTCCTATACGGAAATGCTGATCTTTCCTCTCCGCGGCCTGGCCCGGATCATCGCAGACGCAGGCCGTATGCACGTTGCCTGGCACCGGATTCAGGAAGTGCTGGAAGAGACACCGGAACCTTCTGACGACGATCTGATGGATACTGAGCTGCAAGGATCGATTACCTTCGAAAATGTGACCTTCAGCTATGACCAGTCTGAACACCCTGTGCTGCAGAACATCAACCTGTCGATTCAATCTGGTGAGACCATCGGCGTTCTCGGACCGACCGGATCCGGCAAGTCAAGCCTGCTTTACCTTCTGCAGCGGCTGTATGAGCCGGATGAAGGAACCATCCGGCTAGATGGCATGGACTTGCGTCAGTTGAAGCGGTCGTCGGTCCGCCGGCAGATCGGGCTGATTCTGCAGGAGCCGTTTGTTTTCTCCCGTTCTATATTTGATAATATCCGTCTGCCCCGGCCGCAGGCGACGCGTGACGATGTTCTGCAGGCCTCCAAGACTGCGGCGCTGCATGACGATGTCGCGGCGTTTGAACAGGGGTACGAAACCGTCGTCGGAGAACGGGGTGTGACCCTGTCGGGCGGACAGAAACAGCGCCTGACGATCGCGCGCACCCTGATCAGGGAATGTCCGATCGTTATCTTTGATGACTCAATGAGTGCCGTGGATACCGATACGGATCTGCAGATCCGCCGGGAACTAGCCAGCCGCCAGCACAACAGTACGACCATTCTGGTCTCCCACCGTATCTCGACTCTCTCCGGAGCTGACCGCATCGTCGTGCTCGAGGAAGGACGCATTACACAGGAGGGCCGCCACGCGGACCTGATCCGTCAGGACGGTATGTACCGGCGCGTCTATCAGATTCAGAGCAGTCTGGAAGATGAAGCTGACATCATGATGAGTCAACAGGAGGTGAACCCATGAGCCAGCCACAGGAACAGGTTTTTGATCAGTCGATCGATATCGGCGTGTGGAAACGCTTTTTCGGGTTCGCCAGACAGTTTCGCCGTGAATTTATTCTGCTGGCTCTCATTCTGGCAGCCATGGCGCTGTTCGAGAACATTCCGCCGCTGATGACCAAGTACGCAATTGACCACTTCATCAAGAATCAATCGGCTGACGGCATCGGCCTTTATGCCACTCTCTTTGTCCTGTCTGTGTCGATTCAGGCCGTGATCGTCCGTTTTTTCCTCTATTATGCCGGGAGAATTGAAACCGGCCTGAGCTTCAAAATCCGCCAGGCGGCCTTTGACCGTCTGCAATCCCTGTCATTTTCCTACTTTGACCGTACCCCGGTCGGCTGGATCATGGCCCGCATGGTGTCCGACACCAATCGGCTGAGTGAGGTCATCGCCTGGGGCATCGTCGATATCGCCTGGGGCCTGGCCACCATCCTGGTTATCCTGACCGCGATGCTGATTCTCGACATCCGGCTGGCACTGATCACACTGGCGATCATTCCCTTTCTCGCGCTTATCTCCTGGTTGTTTCAGAAGAAGCTGTTCAAGGTTCACCGCATGATCCGCCGCATCAACTCGAGACTGACCGGCGCGTTCAATGAAGGTATCATGGGTGCCAAAACGAGCAAAACACTGCGCCGAGAAACCGCGAACAGCGCGGAATTTGCCGAGATCGCGGACGAGATGTACACGGAATCAGTCCATGCCGGTGCCTTGTCTTCGCTATTTGTTCCGATCATATCATTGCTCGGAGCAGCCGGAACCGCTCTGGTCATGTCATTGGGCAGCGGTCGTGTTCTGTCCGGCACGCTGCTGACCGGTACCCTCTACGCGTTTATCATTTATATTACCCGTATCTGGGATCCGATCCGCCAGGTTGCCCGCGTGATGGCCGATCTGCAGTCCGCGCAAGCCGCCGCCGAGCGGGTCATGTCCTTGCTGGCAGAGTCTTCGGATATTGTAGACCAGCCGCCGGTCATCGAGGCCTACGGTCTTGAAAACGGCCTGGGGCAGCAGCCATGGCCGCCCTTCACCGGGCAGATCACTTTTGATCATGTTTCCTTCCACTATGGCAACGGGGAACTGATTCTCGACGATTTCAACCTTGATGTGCAGCCCGGCCAGGTCATCGCACTGGTCGGTGATACCGGCTCAGGCAAAAGCACCATTGTCAATCTGGCCTGCCGCTTCTATGAGCCGACGGACGGCCGGATTCTCATCGACGGCTGTGATTATCGCGAACGGCCGCTGCTCTGGCTGTATACACATCTCGGGTATGTACTGCAGACACCACATCTGTTCAGCGGAACCATCGCGGAGAATATCCGCTATGGCCGGCTGTCCGCCTCGCTGGAAGATATTGAAGCCGCCGCCAGATTGGCACATGCTCACGATTTCATCATGAAAATGAAAGATGGCTACCAGACAGAAGTCGGTGAAGGCGGCAACCGCCTCTCAACCGGTGAGAAGCAATTGATCTCATTTGCCCGCGCCATCCTGGCCAATCCCCGGCTGTTCATTCTCGATGAAGCAACATCGTCGGTCGATACGGAAACGGAACTGCTGATTCAAAAAGCGATCCAGACCCTGCTGCAGGGC
>RZZF01000146.1 GCA_009929975.1 Clostridia bacterium | reverse complement strand
ACCCTGAACCAGGCCAGAATTGACGCCCTTAATGATGATATCCGCGCGCATGTGGAAAAAGAGCTCGACAACACCCGTGCCGAACTGGAAAAGGCGCAGAGCGAGCTGCAAAGCGGCCGCGACGAGTTGGAGAACACACTGCCTGAACAGATCGACCAGCTGGCCGGCGCGGGACTTGAAGTCAGCACCGGCATCAGCCGCATTGAAGCTCTTCTGGCTCAGGAAGCCTCACTCCAGGCCGAAAAAGCGGCATTTACGATGGAAAAGCAGGCGATTGACGGCGCGGTCGACAAGATTGTCGAAGGAATTCAGCAGCAGTTAGGCGATCTGGTTCCGGATGAGCCGCCGGAAGAACTGATGCAGTCACTGGCCCGCCAGGCCGCTGAACTCGGGCCGCAAGGCATCCTCGACTGGCTCAACGCGCTGCCGGACACTGTCACCGGCAGCTTTGACCAGGCCATGATCGACCAGGTGCTGCAGCTGCTGGCCAGACAGACCGCGCTGACAGCGGAAACACAGAATATCGAAGTTCGTCTGATGACGCTCGAGGCGATGAAGCCCGAACTGGAAAAGGGACTCAAAGAAGCGAAAAGCGGACTGCAGACGATTGAATCCGGCAAGATCACGCTGGCGATAGAAATGGCGGCCGCGAAAACACAACTGGAACAAGGCAGTCAGGAACTGGAAAAAGGACTGGCTGAACTGGAGAAGGCCCGGGAAGAGGCATTGGATCAAGCAGACATCTCGTCGCTGATCACGCCTGCCCTGCTTGGCCAGATCATCGCGGCGCAGAATTTCAGCATGCCGGCCGGCTATATCCGCGACGGCCTGGACAGTGTGGTTGTCAAAGTCGGCGATCCTTTTCAGGATCAGGCTGATCTTGCCGATACGCTGCTCTTCAGCATGGAGCCGATCGGTGATATCCGTCTGAGCGACATCGCCGACCTTGACATGATCGACAACAGCGGCGAATCCTTCACCCGCATCAACGGCCAGCCCGGCCTGATCCTGACCTTTCAGAAGCAGAGCAATGCCTCAACCGCCGATCTGACCGACGAGATCCACCAGCAGATCAGCCGCCTGGAGAGTGAATATCCGGGACTTCAGGTCCGTGCCTTGATGGATCAGGGTGACTATATCGGTCTGATCACCGGTAATGTCATCAGCAATCTGCTTTGGGGCGGCCTCCTGGCGATCCTGATTCTCCTTCTCTTCCTCAAAGATCCGCGGCCGACTGCCGTTATCGCGCTGAGTATCCCGGTCAGCCTGATGTTCGCCGTTACCCTGATGTATTTCAGTGGTGTCACCCTGAATATCATCTCACTGTCCGGACTGGCCCTGGGGGTCGGTATGCTGGTGGATAACAGTATTGTGGTCATTGAAAACATCTACCGGCTGCGCCACCAGCAGATTTCCGCCACCCGCGCCGCCGTCATCGGCGGCCGCCAGGTCACCGGAGCGATCGTCGCCTCCACCCTGACCACCATCTGTGTCTTCCTGCCGATCGTCTTTACCCAGGGCATGTCGCGTGATCTTTTCACGGATATGGGCCTGACCATCGCGTTCAGCCTGATCGCCAGCCTGCTGGTGGCTTTGACGGTTGTGCCCGCGATGTCAGCGACAGTACTCAAATCAGTCGGCGAAAAAGATCATCGTGTGTTCAACCGCCTGGTTGAGCGCTATGCGCAGTCCCTGAACTTCAGTCTCAGGCATCGCTACATCGTGATCATCATTGCGGTCGTCCTGCTCGCGGTCAGTATCTACGGCGTGACTGTAATGGGATTCGCCTTCATACCGGAAATGGATTCACAGCAGATGAGCATGAATGTCACGGTACCGGAAGGACTGGATAATGAGGAGAAAACCGCGTTCATCGACGAAGTCACCGAGCGGATTCTCAGTATTGACGCCGTCGATTATGTCGGCGCGCTGTCGGGCGGTGCCATGTTCGGCGGCGGTGGATTCGGCGGTGGCGGCGGCGAAAACAGCGAGATGTCCTACTATATTCTTCTCAAGGATGAGCGCGATCTGACCAACCGCGAGGTTGAAACCCTGATTTATGACAAAACCGACGATCTGGGGGCGGATCTTTCCGTCACGGCATCGACGATGGACATGTCCGCGCTGGGCGGCAGCGGCATTCAGCTGCTGATCAAAGGCAATGACCTCGATCAGCTGGCGGCGACCGCCCGTGATCTGACAGGACGTCTGCGCTCGATTGAAGGGACCACGCTCGTCGAATGGAACGGTGAGTTCACCGGACGTGAGCTTCGCGTCACAGTGGATCGTGATGCCGCGATGCGTCATCAGCTGACAACCGCGCAGGTCTTTCAACAGGTCGCGGCCGTCCTCAACCAGACGACCGCCGTCACAACGCTGCGCCAGTCGGCTGAGGAACTGCCGGTTCTGATTATCAATCCGGACTATGAGAGCATCACCATGGATACCCTGCTCGACCTCGAGCTGACTGCCACCGGCCGGGACGGCGAAACGTTCACCGTGACGCTCGATGATATCGCTGAGGTCAGGGAAGCCGCCAGTCCACAGTCGATCAGCCGTGTCGGCCAGGTCCGGACGACGACGGTTTCAGCCCAGATCGCCCAGGGCTACAATATCCGCTATGTCAGCCGTGATATCGAACAGATGCTGGCGACAGTCGAACTGCCGGCCGGATTCACGGTTGAACTCTCCGGCGAGAATGAAACCATCATGGAATCGATGAATGACCTGATCATGGTCCTGCTGCTGGCGATTCTCTTCATCTACCTGATCATGGTCGCCCAGTTCCAGAGTCTTCTTTCGCCGCTGATTATCCTGTTTACCATTCCTCTCGCCTTCACCGGCGGCCTCCTGCTGCTCTGGCTGCTCGGCTTCGATCTTTCCATCATCGCCATGCTGGGCTTCCTCGTCCTTTCCGGCATCGTCGTCAACAACGGCATTGTCTTCATCAGCACGATCAATCAACTGCGTGAAGATGGTATGGAACGCCGGGAAGCCATCACCACCGCCGGCACCATGCGCATCCGGCCGATCCTGATGACCGCCATGACGACGATCCTGGCGATGAGCACACTGGCGATCGGTGTCGGAGACGGTGCCGAACTGACCCAGCCGATGGCCGTCGTCACCATCGGCGGACTGGTCTACGCGACCGTTCTGACCCTCTATGTCATGCCGGTTCTCTACAGCGCCCTGCATCGGCGTGAACTGCGCCGGCCGGATCTGGATGACCTGCAGCCGGCTGCCATGACCGGACCAGCCCACCCGGAGGTGATTGACCATGAATAATCAGATGGAGCATTTATCAAACGCCCGTGAACAGCAGATATTCAACGCGGTCGCCCGCCTCGTCCGCGACGGACGCCGGCCGACTGATCTCAGGATGGCTGAAATCGCTGAAGCGGCTGAGCTCGGCAAAGGAACACTGTATGAGTATTTCACCAGCAAAGGGGATTTGATCAGCCGCGCGATCCATCATTTTCTCCGCATCCAGCTGGAACGGCTGGACGCGCTGATCCGTCCGGACAGCCGGCTGCGTCACATTTTTGACCAGATACTGGCCGAAGCGACCGAAACGGCGACCAGCCAGCTGCCAGTCATCTGGTCACTGCTGACATCGCTCGATCCGGCAGAGCCGGTCAACTGCTCCGTCCGCGAAACAGAAACCCTGCAGCAGCTCGATCAGATGGTCGACCGGCAGATCCACCGTTTCATGCAGATCGGGATCCGTCAGAAGCTGATCAGTGACCAGAACAGCCCGCGATACTGCAGGTTTGTCCTGTCTGGTGTGATCTGTGCGTATGTACAAGCCCGGGGACACTTGGACGGACCAATGGCCGGACGGTCGGCCGGGATCAATCCGCCAGCGGTCGATGTGTCCCGCCTGCTGGATGATGCCTGGACCATGCTGATTCGCTCGCTCGGCACCTGAGCATTACCTGCCGCTGTCAACACACCAAAAAAAGCGCCATCACGGGCCTTGACCCGCGATGGCATTTTAATCGGTTCTGATGAATCGGATTTATTCGACTTCAGCTTTCCACAGACCATGCAGATTGCAGTACTCATAGACGACAATCGGGCCATCTTCCACACAGAATGTCGCTTCCGGCGCCTGGTCAGGTGTCAGCGCGACACGCTGGGTGCGGCCGTTCTGCGCAATGGCAATCCACTGGATATAGTGTTCTGCGGTCATCGGATGCGCAACGCTTCCTACGACAACCTTCAGTTGATTGCCATCACGAGTACAGACAGGGACATGTTTCTCAGTCGCCGCATCCGTTGTGTTGGCATTGAGCAGCCGCATTGGTTCGCCACAGCAGACGAGCTCGCCGCCGCCGTCCTCAATCATCCCAACGATATTGCCGCAGATATCACAGCGATAAAACTCTCTCTTAATGTCCATAAAAGCCTCCTTAGCGCGATTGTGCCGGTCATCAGACAGATCCGGCCCGGTTGAATCAGGATAATTTCATTATATCATAACCATTATCATTGTTAATCCGTATTCTGCTGATTCGGATGATCCTCCGGCTGATCCTCCCGCAGATCACTGATTATCGCCTGCGAATCCGCTTCCGGCTCCAGCGGCAGCGTGACCACCGGTGCCGGCCGGGCCAGTGGCCGGTCGCGGCGTTTTCGTGTATACAGCAGCAGCCCGACCGTGACCAGCAGCGAAACAAGGCTGATCAAAAGACTCCGGATCAGCCACGGCGGCCGGTACGTCAACTCGATCTGATGGCGGCCGGCCGGCAGCTCAACCATGATCAGACCGTGATCGAGCGCTTCATAATCATGGGCCTCGCCATTCACCTTCAGTGTCCATCCCTGGTCATAAGGAATTGTCAGCAGCAGCATTCCCTCTTCATCAGCCGTGACCGATCCCCTGATCCGGGTATCCGACCAGTCTTCAAGCTGCAGTGAACGGCTGCGCAGGGTCTCAATCGCCTGCTCAAAAACCGGCTGGTTCAGACTGGCGGCATAGACCTCAAACCGGCCGCTGGCCGGGGCGTCGTCCGCGAAGCTGAGATGGAAGACAATTTCGTCATCGGCCTGAACCATCCCCAGGTCGACCAGCGTCGAGCGGCGGGCATTGAAGTCGACCCGGACATCATTAATCAAAACATAACCGCGTTCCGGCTGATTCGCTGTGACATCCAGATACAGGTACAGATGCTGTGTCGCGTCATTGCGGATTACCAGGCGGGCGAGCGAGGATTCACCGGTGTTGGTCCGGGTATACTTGTACAC
>RZZF01000469.1 GCA_009929975.1 Clostridia bacterium | reverse complement strand
GACCTCAACCTACTGCTATGCCACCGTCAAAGAAGCACCGGCCATTCTCGCCTCGGTGATGTTTGTTGATAATCATGTCGGCGGCAGCTTCTATCCGGCCGGCTCCACCCTGTTCCTGCCGGGAAAACTGGAAAAGGTAATCGAGGAAAACGGCGGTGACATGCTGTACCAAAGCGAGGTCACCCGCCTGTCCTTCGACCAGGGCCGGGTGACAGGTGTTGAACTGAAAAACGGTATTCAGCTGCAAGCCGATCACGTCATCTATTCCGGCACTGTCTGGAATCTCTACGGCAAGCTGATCCCGCCGGAGCAACTGTCCCGGCGGCAGACGGAATGGGCTGAACGGCTGGAGCCGACCTATCCCAGCGTTGTCCTCTATGCCTATGTGGATGCCGCTGTTATCCCCGAGGGGACGGCACCGGTCGAAATGCTGGCCTGGACTCCGGAGCAGCTCGATGAAAATGAAGTGACCGCCTATATCTTCAGTATCGACGACCAGACACTCTGTCTGCCGGACGGCCATGTTGTGATGGCGATCGGCCCGAGTCTGAAGACCTGGAGCTCCGATCCCGTGGAGTATCGGCAGCAAAAAGACCAGGAGACCCGACGCATGGTCCAGCTGCTGGGCCGCCGCTTCCCCGGTTTTGATCAGGCGGTCCGCTTTGCCGAAGTCGCGACGCCGCGAACCATTGAGCGCTACACCCTGAAAAACGGCGGTGCGGTGGCCGGGCCCAAGCAGATGCTCGGTCAGCATATGTTCAAACGGCTGCATACCCGCAGCGACTGGCCGAATCTCTATTGCTGCGGCGAGTCAACCGTCATGGGAACCGGGACACCGACGGTCACCACCTCCGGATTGAGCGTTGCTAATGTAATTTTGCAAAAGACCGGCCGTCAGCCGTTTGTCCATGAGCCGGACCGGCCGAATGTCGTGCGCGTCCTCCCCCATCCCGTACAGCACGCTGACCTCTATTCCGCAAGCCCGGAACCACTGCGCGAACTGTTCCGGCTGGCCTCCCGCTGCCAGTTCTGCGAACATCCAACCTGTTC
>RZZF01000468.1 GCA_009929975.1 Clostridia bacterium | reverse complement strand
GCTGTTATACAAGCCTGCCAGCATCTGGGCAATATTGACGGACTGGTCTGCCTGGCGGATCATGATGCCAGCGTGGCACTGGCTGATATGACGATGAGTGATTTCAATCGGGTGCTCGAAGCGAATATGACCTATGCAATGCGGGCAGCACGACAGATCATGCGGCTGATGATCCAGAAACATCACGGATCAATCGTGTTCATCACACCGACGGATCCCGTTCACCCTCGACCGGGCCAGATCGCTTATGCTGCTGCCTTCGGCGGTTTGGAATCATTTGCCAGGTCCGCCGCCATGGATGGATTTCGCCATCGTGTCCGGGTCAATTGCCTGATGGTCAACGACCGGAAGAATAATTGTCAAAGCATGATCCGGGCCATTCAATATCTGCTGGATGAGGAATCCAGCTACGTGACGGGATCATCAATAACAGTCGGTGAAGCAAGAATAACAGGATGGTAAGACGATGATGGGACTCTATGAAGATCTGGGTGTCAAGACCTATATCAATGCACTGGATACGGTATCCATATTTGGAGGATCCCGTATGCCGGACTATGTCGCGGACGCGATGCGTGAAGCGGCGGAAAATTTTGTTGAGATTGCGGATCTGCAAAAAAAAGCCGGTGAACAGATCGCCCGGTACCTCCAGGAACTCAACATCCATGCGGTTGTCTATGGCCGGGGTGTTGGGGCTGTTGATGAGGTCGCTCGTCTGCGTCCTGATGTCATCTTCCTTGATCTCCAGATGCCCGAGCAATCAGGCTGGGAAATTCTGGCGCAACTCAAGGCTGATGCAACGTTGCAGGCTATTCCGGTGATCATTATCTCGGTTGTTGACGATCGGGTCAGTGGCTTGGCGGCCGGGGCCGCCGAATATCTGGTCAAGCCCATTTCGCGCGAGACGCTGCGTCGGGCGCTTGGTGTTGCTGTGCATAAGCCTCAAGCACCACGTGAAGCGATGGTGATTGCCTCTGCACCAGCACGACGCCCATCAGCAACCCACATTCTGATGGCCGAAGATAACGAAGTCAATATTATTGCGCTTGGCGA